>NZ_JBFRDU010000004.1:0-220842 GCF_052113965.1 Rhizobium sp. RAF56 | reverse complement strand
ATGCAAGCCGGCGCGACAATGCTTCGGTGCAGCGAGACGAGGGGTTCATCTCAAGGGACCGGAAGTCCCGAAGAACGCCGAAGGCCACGCAAATGCGGAGCCGCAAGTATTCATATCAGTGAGGTTCCGCATTTGCGTGCGCCCTCCTGGGCAGGCTTTTTGAAAAACGCGGGAGGTGCGCAATCCTCCAGCGACCGTAAACCTGCGCGCTGCAGCTCCTGCGTTCTCTCTATTCCAGCCGCCGGCGGAACAGCCAGGCCGCCGCCCCAAGCGTGGCGATCGAGATCAGGACGAGCGGGACCGTCTGACGAACCACCTCCTCTACCGGAATGTCCTTCAGGAACACGCCTTTGACGATGACCAGAAAATAGCGGAGCGGATTGACGATTGTGATCGGCTGCAGCCACTGCGGCATGTTCTCGATCGGCGTGGCGAAGCCTGAGAGCAGAAGGGCCGGCACCATGAAAAGGAAGGCGCCGAGGATCGCCTGCTGTTGCGTCATCGACAGCGCCGAGATGAAGAGGCCGACGCCGGCGACCGAGGCGAGATAGAAGATGCCGCTGCCGTAAAGCAGGAAGAGCGACCCCCTCAGGGGTATCTGGAAGAAGAACACCGCAGCCAGCACGTAGACGGTGATGTGGAACAGGCCGATCATCATCGGCGGCACAAGCTTGCCGATCAGGATTTCGTGGTTGCGAAGCGGCGAGACCATGAGCTGGTCGAAGGTCCCGAGTTCCCGTTCGCGCGCGATCGACAGCGCCGTGACGATCAGCCCGATCAAGAGCGCGATGCTGGCGATCAGGTTTGGCACCATGAACCATTGATAGGTCAGGTTTGCGTTGAACCAGTTGCGCGGCACGGTCTGAACGGTCTGAGCGGCGGCACGCTTGCCCGACGGCGTCTCGGCGGCGAGACGCCCGGCAATTTCGTTGAGATAGCCGGCGACGATCTGCGAGGCGTTCGAGCGGCGACCGTCGAGGATGATCTGCAGGTCGGCAGGCGTTGCCGCTTCGATGTTGCGCGAGAAGTCCGCCCCGATCGAGACGGCGGCGATCACTGCTTCGCTTTCGATCGCGTCGTGGACGGCGACCTGGTTGTCGGCAAAGGAAATGCTGCGGAAGGTTGGCGAACCCTGGATGCGCTCGACCAGCTCCTGGCCCCAATGGCCGCTGTCGCGGTTGAGGACCATGAGATCGACATTGCGTACTTCGAGCGTCGCCGCATAAGAGAAAATGAAAAGCTGCAGGATCGGCGGGCCGATCAGGATCATGCGTCCCTTCGGATCGCGCAGGACCGCCAGCAGTTCCTTGACGATCAATGCCTTGAGCCGTGTCCACCACATGTCAGCCGACCCTCTTTCTGGTGCTGCGGGCAGCCGCGACGAAGAACACGGCTCCGATGCCAAGCATGACCAGGATGGAGTGCAGGAACATCGGCCATAGGTCGCCGGCCAGAAACACGGTCTGCAGGCTGGGGATCAGGTAGCGTGCCGGCACGATGACCGTAATCCATTGGATCACCGTCGGCATGGAGTTGATTTCGAACAGGAAGCCCGACAGCAGGAAGGCCGGCAGAAAAGCCGAGATCAGTGCCAGCTGCGAGGCCAGAAACTGGTTCTTGGTCGCGGCCGATATCAAAAGGCCCTGGCCGAGCGCCGGCATGAGGAAGGCCGCCGACAGGGCGTAAAGCGCGAACACCGAGCCGCGGAACGGCACGCCGAATAAAAAGACGGCGAGCATGACGCAGAGCGTCATCGAGGTCAGCCCGAGCAGGAAATAGGGGAGGATCTTGCCGGCAAGGAGTTCGGCCGCCGTCACGGGCGTCGCCATCATCGCCTCCATCGTCCCGCGTTCCCATTCGCGCGCGACCACCAGCGAAGTAAGCAGCGTGCCGACCAGCGTCATGACGATGGCGATCGAGCCCGGAACCAGGAAGGAGCGGCTGGTGAGCTCCGGGTTGAACCAGAAGCGTTGCTCGACATTGATCGGCTGCTGGATCGCACTCGTTTCCGCTTGTCGCAAGCGCTCCCAGGTGGCGACCGTGCCCTGCGCGTAGTTCTGCACGAAGCTTGCGGTATTCGGATCGGTGCCGTCGACGATCACCTGGATTTGCGGATTGTGGCCGGCATCGAAATCAGCGGTGAAATTCGAGGGAATGACGATAATGCCGCGCAGCCGGCCGAGCGTCAGGTCGTCCGCGAACTGCCGGCGGTCGCGCCCGACGGCGACGTCGAAATAGCGCGATGCCTTGAAACTTGCCGCAAGCCCATCGGTCAGCGGCGTCGTCTCCTCGATAACCAGACCGACCCGCGTTTGCTGCGTATCGAGCGAGACGCCGTAGCCGAAGAGGAAAAGCAGGATGAGCGGCAGCACAAAGGCGATCAGGATGCTGCTCGGATCGCGGACGATCTGGAAACTCTCCTTGCGCACCAGGGCCGCGAAGCGGCGGGCTCCGTCGAGCTTGCGGCGACTGGCCGTGGGTACGGGCGCGTTCATGCGGCCACCTTGGCTTCCGAAGACTGCACCAGCGCGATGAAAGCGTCTTCCATCGTCGGATCGGGATTGTCCTTGGTTGCCACGCTCGCCTTCAGCTCGTCGGGCGAGCCGAGCGCGATCGAGCGGCCGCGATAGATCAGCGAAATGCGGTCGCAATATTCGGCCTCGTCCATGAAATGGGTGGTGACGAGAACGGTCACCCCCTTTTCCACGAGCGCGTTGATATGCGTCCAGAATTCGCGCCTCGTGATCGGATCGACCCCGGACGTCGGCTCGTCGAGAAAGAGCGCTTCGGGCTCGTGCATGACGGCGCAGGCAAGGGCGAGCCGCTGCTTGAGGCCGAGCGGCAGGTCCTTCGCCGACATCTTCAGCCGGCGGGTAAAATCGAAGATCGAGATCATCAGATCGATGCGCTCGCGCCGGCGCTTTCCGGTCAATCCATAGACGCCGGCGAAGAAATCCAGGTTCTGGGCGACGCTGAGGTCGCCGTAGAGGGAGAACTTCTGCGCCATGTAGCCAAGCCGGTTGCGGGCTTCGGCGGCATCGCGGCGAAGGTCGAAGCCGGCGACGCGGCCTTCGCCGGCGGTCGGCTTCAGCAAGCCGCAGAGCATCTTGAACGTCGTCGATTTGCCAGCCCCGTTCGGCCCGAGCAGGCCGAAAATCTGGCCGCGCGGGATCTCGAAGGTGATGTCGTCGGCAGCGGTGAAGTCGCCGAAACGCTTGGTGAGACCCTTGGCCGTGATCACCTGACGGTCATCCGTGCCTGGACGAGGGGTCTGCGCCTCGGCTAGCCTCGAGCGGCCGCCCGGGCCGCCGCCGAGCATGTCGACGAAGGCGTCCTCGAAGCGCGGCGGCGCATCTTCGACCTTGGCCGCGGCGGTCAGCGGAAAATCCGGTTTCGCTCCCTCCGTCATCACGAGACGGATGGCTTCGCCCTGAATGACGCCGTCAACGACCGACTCTTCGTCGAGGAGTTTCGCAAGTACCTGCCGTCGTCGGCCGGGAATGCCGGTGACGCGAAAGACACGATCCTTCATGCGGCCGGTGAGGTCGCCGGGCGGGCCTGAAAAGAGGAGCTTGCCCTCGTTCAGCAGCAGCACGCGGTCGCAGGCCTCCGCCTCATCGAGGTAGGCGGTCGACCAGACGACGCCGACGCCCTCCTTCGTCAGGTCCTCGACCATTTTCCAAAGATCCCGGCGCGAGATCGGATCGACGCCGACCCCCGGCTCGTCGAGGAGGAGCAGGCGTGGCTTTTTTAGAAGCGCGCAGGCAAGACCGAGTTTCTGTTTCATGCCGCCGGAAAGCTTGCCGGCCATGCGGGTCGTGAAGCGTTTGAGATCCGTAAAGGTCAGGAGCTCGTCGAACGCGGCGGCGCGATCCTCCTTGGCAAGGCCGCGCAGATCGGCGTAGAGATCAAGGTTCTCCTGAACCGAAAGGTCCTCATAGAGGCCGAAGCGCTGCGGCATATAGCCGATCGCCGCCTGAATGGCTGCCGGGTTCCTGGCCGTGTCGGAGCCGAGCACGTCGATCTTGCCGCTTTCCGGCAGCATCAGGCCGGTCATCAGCCGGATCAGCGTCGTCTTGCCCGCACCGTCAGGGCCGACCAAACCGGTGATTTCGCCTGCATGGATCGTGCCTGACACCGCATCGAGCGCGGGCGCCGCATCGCCGAAGCGTTTCGTCACCGCGTCGAAGCTGACGAGAGCAGCCTTGTTGCTGGCGGGCTCGGAGGCGTTCATTTCGTGCCCGCCATGTCGGATGCGAGGCGAACGGTCACCGGCATGCCTTGCCGCAGATCCGGACCTGGCTTGTCGATGACAACGCGCAGGCGGTAGACCAGATCGGTTCTCAGTTCCGGCGTTTCGACCGACTTCGGCGTGAACTCGGCGACCGGCGAGATGAAGCCGACAACGCCGTCATAGGCGTCATTCGGCCGGGTGTCGGAAGTAACCTTCACCTTCGTGCCGGGATGGATACGGCCAAGATCGGGTTCCGCCACATAGGCGCGGATCCACACCGGCTCGACGAGCGACAACACGAAGACGGTATCCGCCGGCGAAACGATCGCCCCGGTTTCGCGCACCCGGGAGAGAATGACGCCGTCGTTGGGCGCGCGCAGCGTGGCGTCTTCCAGCGAGGTTCGGGCAGTGGCGAGCGCTGCCTCGGCGCCTTTCAGCTGGGCATCCGCCGCGGCGATATCTTCGGCACGGCTTCCCTCCTCGAGAAGCTTCAGGGCTTCGTTTGCGGCATCGGCGCGGGCTGCCGCCATGGCCTTCGCGGCGGTTGCCTGATCGAGGTTGGCTTCCGAGATCGTACCCTGCGGGCGCAGTTGAGCGGCGCGGTCGTACCCGAGCTCGGCGTTCTTGAGGTCGGCGAGGCTCTCGTTGTAGACGGCCCGCGCCTGGGCGATCTCGGTTGGCCGGGCGCCGGCCTTGAGCTTGTCGAGCGTTGCCCGCAGCGCCGCGACGTTCGCGTCCGCGGCGCGCTCGGCGTATTGGAAAGGCTGAGCGTCGAGTTTGGCCAGCACCGCGCCGCTTTTGACGACATCGCCTTCATCGACGGCGAGTTCCGCAATGCGCCCGCTGACGCGGAAGCCGAGCGACACCTGGCGGATATCGACATTGCCATAGAGAGCGAAGGCGTCGTTCTGCGCATGCTGCCAACCGAGCTTTTCCGGCAGGCCGTACCACCAGCCTGCCGCGCCGGCAGCCGCGATCAGTGCAAGAACAAGGAGTATCTTCTTCATGACTGGCTTCCTTTCGCCGGGGTCAACGCGGCGACAAGGTCCGCTGCATGATCGCGCACGATCGCGATCTCTTTCTCGCCGACGGACGACCAATCCATCTGGGCAAGGACGGCCGCGTGAGCGACGCGGAAAACGAGGATGCTGCCGACGAAGGATAGGGTGCGAAGCCGCACGTGTTCCAAGGCGGGGTCTTCGCCGAGGATCGTACCGACGAGATGTCGGGCGATATCGATCATCGGCCGCATGATGCCCTGGTAGACGCGAGCAAAGGCTTCGGTCGGCTCCATCTGTTCGCGGATCAGGAACCGCGCCCAGGCTTGCGACTTCTCGCTGACGAAAAGCACGACCATCGTTTGAACGATCTCGGTCAGGAAGGTCCGTGCTTCGGCCTCACCGAGCGGAGTACCGGCCGCATTGAGCTCCGCCAGCCGTGCACCAATGCGCAGGCGCAAATCGCCGATATGCCGGCCGATGATCTCGACCAGATATTCGGCGGTGGCGATGTAGAGGCCTTCCTTGCCGCCGAAATAGTATGGGATCGCTTGCAGGTTGACGCCGGCGGCGTCCGCGAGCTTGCGGGTGGTCGCGCCGTCGTAGCCATAGCGTCCGAAGACGTCGAGAGAGGCAGCAAGCAGCTTTTCGCGCGTGGCATCGCTGCGGGTATTGGTGTCCGGAGGTGCGGTGGTTTTCTTCATCATGAAACTCTAATTACCACGAGGGATGATTTCAGTCAATCGAATGAATTTATCTGAATTGCCGGTGCAATGCCTATCGAGGCGCGTCCCGGAAGGCGCATCGCAACTTAAGCTAAAGCCTTGGTATCACCACGAAAACGCCTCATTCAGTTCAGGAACGGTTCATTCCTTAGGGCGTTAACTGGGCATTGAAGGGATAACGAAAGAGGTCTTTCGAAAATGAGAATGTCCGTGCTTGCTACCGCGCTTGTTTTAGGCGGCGTCGCCGCTTCGACAGCGCAAGCCATGCCGTCGCCGGCCCCCATCGACGCGGCAAAGACGTCACAGATTGTCAACGTCGACTATGCGTGCGGCCGCGGCTGGCACGCGACCCCGTGGGGACATTGCAGGCCCAACCGCTATGCTCCGCCGCCGCGGCGCGATTGGGAACGACGCGGGCCGCCTCCGGGCTGGTACGGCTATAGGACCGACCCTTATGCCCGCCCGCACTATCAGGGCTGGTATCGCCCGCCACCGCGCTGGTAAGTCCTGGCAGATCGAGCCGCCGTCCCAAAACGGCGGCTTTTTCTTGGTCGGGCGATAAAACATCTCGACGACGTTGATGATTGCCGGACGAAGCGAACCGCCCATATTCCTCAGCAATTGGGAGGGCGCGATCATGAGCCGGACATTCGACGCAATCGTCATCGGAGCGGGACAGGCGGGGCCTTCCCTGGCCGCACGCCTTGCGCAAGCAGGGCGAACCGTCGCCCTCATCGAGCGGAAATACTTAGGGGGCACCTGCGTCAACGCCGGCTGCATGCCGACGAAGACAATGGTCGCAAGCGCCTATGCGGCGCATATGGCTCGGCGAGCGGCGGACTATGGCGTGACCATCGGCGGCGCTGTCGGCATCGACATGAAGCGGGTCATGGCGCGAAAGGGCAAGGTAACCCTCGACGCCCGGCGAGGCCTCGACGACTGGCTTCGGCCGATGAAGAATTGCACCCTGATTTCCGGCCATGCGCGCTTTGTCTCGCCGCACGAGGTCGAGGTTTCCGGAGAGCGGCTTTCGGCGGAGAATATTTTCCTCAATGTCGGCGGGCGCGCCTCTGTTCCGCAAATGCCCGGCATCGACACCGTTCCTTTCCTGACCAACAGTTCGATCCTCTCGCTGGACGTACTGCCACGGCATCTCATCGTCATCGGCGGCAGCTATATCGGTCTTGAATTCGGCCAGATGTTCCGCCGTTTCGGCTCGGAAGTAACGGTTATCGAGAAGAACCCCCGGCTCGTTCCGCGCGAGGATGAGGACGTTTCTGCCGCGATCGCCGACGTTCTTGCGCGGGAGGGCATCGGCATTCGCCTCAACGCTGCCTGCATCGGCTTCGAGCGGCATGGCGGCGAGGTCGGGGTGCGGGTCGATTGCCAGGAGGGGCCACCCGGGCACGTCGGCTCGCACATCCTGCTGGCGATCGGGCGCACGCCGAATACGGATGACCTTGGCCTCGAGCAGGCGGGCGTCGAGACCGACGAGCGCGGCTATATCCGCGTCGACGATAAGCTCAAGACCAATGTGGATGGCATATGGGCGCTCGGCGACTGCAACGGCAAAGGCGCGTTCACACACACGTCCTACAACGACTTCGAAATCGTTGCCGCCAATCTGCTGGACGGCGAGGATCGCCGTGTCAGCGCCCGTCATCCCGTCTACGCGCTCTATACCGACCCGCCGCTCGGCCGCATCGGCATGACCGAGGCCGATGCGCGCCGGAGCGGCCGGCCGGTGCTCGTCGCCAAGCGCCCGATGACGAGGGTCGGGCGCGCAGTCGAGAAAGGCGAGACGCTGGGCTTCATGAAGGTTCTCGCCGACGCCGAAACCAAGGCGCTGCTCGGCGCTTCCATCCTCGGCGTCGGCGGAGACGAGGCGGTGCAGACGATGATCGATGCGCTCTACGCGGTAACGCCCGTTTCGGCTTTGCGCTGGGCGGTGCACATTCATCCGACCGTTTCCGAGTTGATCCCGACGGTACTTGGCGCGATGGCGCCGCTCGAGGCGCATGGCTGATTGTGTCGGCGCGATCAAGTTCTCTTGAGTTCCGAACTGGCCCGGCGATGGCATAGGATCGTTCGGCCGGCACTGCGGTGAGCCGGTTTAAGGAAAGGTCTCCGATCTTGGCTATTCGCAATCTCATTCTCGGTTTCGCTCTTTGTCTTGCGGTCGCGGCTTCGGCCGCTGCAGCCGAACCCGGCGACGAGCGGCCGGCCGCGCGTCAAAGCGACGGTGTGCTCGGGCTCTTGCCGCATGACTCGGTGACGGAGCATGTGCTGACTGTCGACGGCAAGGCGATCCCCTATATCGCGACGGCTGGCACACTCGGCCTCTTCGGCCAGGACGGCAGCCGGACCGCGGCGATTTTCTACACCGCCTATGTCGCCAAGCGTTCGCCGGATGATCGCCAAGACGGCGAGCGGCCCATTACGTTCGTCTTCAACGGCGGCCCGGGGGCCGCCTCCGCCTATCTCAATCTCGGGCTTGTCGGTCCGCGCATCCTCCAGTTCGGCCAGAACGGACACGACGGCGCCGGCGCCAGGCTCATCGATAATCCCGACAGCTGGCTTGCCTTCACCGATCTGGTGCTGATCGACCCGATCGGGACCGGCTGGAGCCGCACGGCGAGGCCCGACGACGCTTCGAAATTCTACGGCGTGCGGCCCGACGCCGACAGCATCGCCAAGGCGATCGCACTCTATGTCGCCCGCAATGGCCGGGCCAACTCGCCGAAATACCTGCTTGGCGAAAGCTATGGAGGGTTCCGGGCCGCCAAGGTCGCCTCGGCGCTGAGAGAAGACCAGGGGATCCTTGTCTCGGGGATCATCATGCTCTCGCCGCTGATCGAAGGCGAGTTCGTCTTCGGCGCAAGCGACGATCCTTTCGCCGCGGCGCTGCAGCTTCCCTCGCTGGCGGCAGCGCAATTGGAGCGCCGCAATGCGTTCAGCGAGGCGGGCGTGCGTGAGGCGGAAGACTTCGCGATCCGCACTTTCCTGCCGACCCTTGCCGGGCCGCCGCCGACGGGAGAGGCGGCTCATGCCTTCTATGGAAAGGTGGCGGACCTGACCGGCATTCCGATCGACGTGGTGCAACGCCGGCAGGGCGTGCTCGGCAATGCCTATGTCAAGCATTCCGCGAAGAACGCCGCCGAGGTCGTCAGTCCCTACGACGCGGCGCTCAATGTCCCCGACCCTTATCCGGAAGAGGAGGTGGATCACAGCGACGACGCGGTGCTCGACGGATTTACGCGTGCCTATGGCGGAGCCTTTTCGAGCTATGCCCGCGACGAACTCGGCTTTTCGACGGACATGACCTACACGCTGCTTTCGAGCGACGTGAACAGCCATTGGCAATGGGGCGGCGAGCGGCGTGGCGGCTCGCGCAGCGAAGCCAGCGCGAGCGACGACATCCGCCAGCTATTGTCGGTGGTTCCGTCGTTCCGCTTGCTTGTCGCCCAGGGATATTCGGATCTGGTGATCCCCTACGGCATCAACAAATATGTCGTTGACCATCTGCCGCCATCCGTCTCGGACCGCGTCGGCATGAAGCTCTATCGCGGTGGTCACATGTTCTACACAAGGGACGATTCGCGCGCGGCATTCACGGCCGATGCGCGCGCCTTCTTTGCTGGCGGCGCGCTGGCGCCCCGCTCCGAGTGAGCGAGGCGCGGCGGTCTTTCGCTCAGGCAGCCTTATAGCGTTCGGCCGGTTGGGCGCGGGACAGGTTCGGCATGAGGGCTTGGCGGGCGCCTTCGAACGCATCCCACTGGCCGACGTCCGAAAGCGCGGGGACGGTGGCAAATTCGCCTTGGTCGAAGCCGGCAAGTGCCGCATCGACCATGGCTTCCGCCGACATGACGATCTCGCTCGGCAAATGCTCGACGGGCTTGCCGGCGATTTCCCAGAAGTCCGTCGCGGTGGCGCCCGGGAGAACGGCCTGGACGCGGATGTTCTTGTCCGAAAGTTCGTGGCGGAGCGACTGGCTGAAGGCCAATACGTAGGCCTTGCTGCCGCCATAGACGCCGTTGAGGATCTCCGGTGCGACGGCAACAACGGATGCGATGTTGATGATCGCGCCCCCGCCGCGTTTCACGAGACCTGGGACGGCCGCATAGGTCAGGCGCGTCAGCGCCGTCACATTGAGCTCGATCATGCGCTCCATCGCGTCCACCTCGGAGGACAGCAGCGGTTCCGTGCCGCCGAGGCCTGCATTGTTGACAAGCAGCGTGATGGTCTCGTTGGTTCGCAGGATGCTCTCGACGCGGCCAAGATCGGCCTTGTCGACGAGGTCGGCGGTGACGATTTCCGCGCGGCAGCCGGTTTCGGCTGACACGCGGGAGGCAAGCGAGGCGAGCTTGTCGCCGTTACGGGCAACGAGAATGAGATCGTAGCCGCGACGCGCCAGGCGGTCGGCATAGACGGCGCCGATTCCCGTCGAGGCGCCGGTGACGAGGGCGGTACCCTTTGATTGCGTGGCCATGGGTTTACTCCTTGATTTGGCTGCGTCGGCCAATGCCGTTTTGCTGGCTACTTGTATCGCCAATTGCGAACGTCTTGAATGTCGTATATACCACTTTTTAGGACAAAGTCGCCTTTCAGGAGTTCAGCTCATGCAGCGCATCGGCTTTTTGCTTTATCCGGGCTTTCAGGTGATGAGCCTTGCCGCCGTCAGCGTCTTCGAATTCGCCAACCTGGAGAACGGCTCGGCTGCGTATGACATCAGTTTTCTTTCAGAGACCGGAGGGTCGATCATCAGCTCGATCGGCCTTGCGACGGAAACAAAGGCCTTTGACGGCGAGCATGTCGACACCCTGCTCGTCACCGGTGCCGTCGGTCTTGCGTCTACCTCTCCCGGCATTCAACGCTATGTCGGGGAGGCGTTGACGCACACGCGCAGGCTGGCGTCGATTTGCACCGGCGCCTTCGTCCTTGCCGAGGCCGGCGTACTCGACGGACGGCGGGCAACAACGCATTGGGCCGTGGCGCGCGAGATCCAGTCGCGCTTTCCGAAGATCCGCATGGAGGAGGACCGCATCTTCGTCGTAGACGGCACGGTCTGGAGTTCGGCGGGGATGACGGCAGGCGTCGACCTGGCGCTGGCCATGGTCGAGGAGGATCTGGGCGCCGATCTTGCGCGCCGGGTCGCCCGAATGCTCGTCGTCTATCACCGTCGCGCCGGTGGGCAGTCGCAATTTTCAGCCCTTCTCGACATGCATCCGAAGTCGGACCGCATCCAGACGGCTCTCAGCTACGCAAGGCGCAACCTGAAGGAGCCGCTCTCCGTCGAGCAGCTGGCGGAAGCGGCGCACCTCAGCCCCCGCCAGTTCAGCCGCGCCTTCCGTGCCGAGACGGGGCAGTCCCCGGCCAAGGCGGTGGAGATCCTTCGCCTCGAGGCGGCGCGACTGATGATGGAGGACGGGCGGCATCCGGTTGACGTCGTGGCACGCGAGACTGGCTTTGCCGACCGCGAGCGTATGCGCCGCGCCTTCCTGCGCGGCTTCGGTCAGCCGCCGCAGGCGATCCGCCGCAACGCCCAGAGGGACCTGAACGCCTGAGCGATGGGCGTCGTTGCAACAATGCTGCGCGCGCGCCGTGCGCATCGCAGCCCGTTTCACCTTGGGCTCAGAGCGAGTTGAAAAAGGTGCTCAGCCGATCCATGGCCTGCTC
The DNA here is from genome assembly GCF_052113965.1 of Rhizobium sp. RAF56. Lineage (NCBI taxonomy): Bacteria > Pseudomonadati > Pseudomonadota > Alphaproteobacteria > Hyphomicrobiales > Rhizobiaceae > Rhizobium > Rhizobium sp. RAF56. The sequence continues at coordinate 209,209 of NZ_JBFRDU010000004.1, read as the reverse complement.
CAGGCGCTCATAGCTTTCCGAGCCGAAGCAAACGCGGAGGTGGTCGTCTCCCGCCTCTCCGTAGAAACCGCCGGCTTCAACCACGACGCCCGCCTTTTCGAGGATGAGGTCGGCGGCCTGCTGCGATTTGAGGCCGGTGCCGCTGATGTTTGGAAAAGCGTAGATCGTCCCTTCCGGGCTCGGGCAGATGACACCCGGCATCTGGTTCAGGCGGCTGACGACGAGTTCGCGCTTGCGGCGGTCGTCGGCGACCATTTCTTCAAGGATGGCCGGGTCGCCGGCGACGGCGGCGAGGGCGCCATACTGGATAAACGTATTGACGTGGGTGATCTCGTTGGCGGTCAGCTTCAGAAGGGCGGGCATCATTGCCGCGTCGGCGGCGATGTAGCCGAGACGCCAGCCGTCCATCGCGTAGGCCTTGGTGAAGGCGAACATCGAGATCGTGCGTTCCTTCATCCCCGGCAGCGAGGCGATCGAGACATGCTCGGCTCCGTCGAACAGGATCTGGTCGTAGACTTCGTCGGAAACGATCGTCAGGTCGTGGCGGATCGCGAGATCGGCAAGAATCTCCAGCTCGCCCCGCGTGTAGACGCGGCCGGTCGGATTGGAGGGATTGACGAGCACGATCATGCGCGTGCGGGCCGTGATCAGCGGCTCGATCAATTCGCGCTTGATGGAGAAGTTGTCCTGCCGGTCGAGCGGCGCCAGCACCACCTTGGCGCCGGTCATCTCGATCTTGTTGATATGCTGCGGATAGTAGGGCTCGAGCAGGATCGCTTCGTCGCCCTCGTCGAGGAGCGCCATGAAGGCGACGAAGGAGGCCTGCGTCAGGCCATTGGTCATCAGGATCTCGTCGACGGAGACCGAGATCTTGTTGTGCTCCGCAAGCTTTATCTGGAGCGCGCGACGAAGCGCAGGTTCGCCGCGCATGTCGGAGTAATGCACGAGGCCGTCGCGCAGCGCCTTGACCGTCGCATCCTTGATATGAGCTGGCGTGTCGTGGAAGGGCCGGCCGAGTTCGAGATGGATCAGGTCTTTTCCCGAGGATCCAAGCGCTGCCGCCTTCTGGAACATGCCGAAGCTCTTGGGGGAAGTCTGCGTGATCCGTCTGGCAAAGCGTGGCATGTCGTCTCCCGATCCTTGATGGTCGGCCATTATCCTAGCTTGGGCGGATCATTTGATCAAACGATATGTTTGAAGCCTATAATAATTTGTACGCCAGGCGTTGCGGCTTATCGGCAACGAAGAAGCGACGGCCGCGATCGGCGATCAGGAGATCTCCTGCGCCGATCGCGGTTCAAAAGCTCAGCGCGCGGCCCAGCTGGCGCCGCGGCGGAAGATCGTGTTCATCTGAGGCACGGCGAATTCCGTCGCCTGATGCCCGAGCGAGGAATAGAAGACGCGGCCCTTGCCGTGGCGGCGCTTCCAGACGACCGGCATGACGACGCCGTTTATCCAGTAGGCGTGCTCGCCGGAGAAGGTCGTGGTGGCGAGCACCTCGTTGGCGGGGTCGACATGCATGTAGTACTGCTCGGAGGTGTAGGCGAAATCGGCGATCCCATCCATTACCGGGTCGTCGGGCCGGGTGATATTGACGGTGTAGTCGATGATATTGCCGGGGTGGGCGACCCATTGTCCGCCGATGATGAACTGATACTCGACGCATTCGCGAAAACTGTCGCCGGCGCCGCCATGATAGCCGGCAATGCCGACACCGCTTTCGACGGCGGCGGCGAGGTTCCGCGCTTCTTCCTTTTCGATCTTCGACATGGTGACGATCGGCACGATCAGGCTGAGATCGTGGATAGCGGGATCGGCAAAGGCCGCGGTCGTGTTCTCGACACGCACCTTGAACCCATCCTCCGTCAGCATGTCGCGGATGACCGCCGCGCAAGCCTCCGGCTCGTGGCCACTCCATCCGCCCCAGACAATCAGTGCTTCCCGCATGTCATTCTCCTTAAAGACTTTCGCAAGCCCCAAGCCCCGCGAATCCGTCGCCGACTAAATCCGCTTGGAGAGAAAACTGCAACGCAGTTTAAGGAGCGAGGATGAGCGCTACTAGGTAGCAACTGCCACCGGATTTCGAGCTGCTGAACCATAGGAAGGATGGCTCAGGAGTGGCTGCGTCGGCGCAATGTCGCGTCGTTGCAATCCGTCGTAATTGCTATTATATTGGCACTTATATGCTAAAATTGGAAATAAGTGCCGATATGTTCGCATTTAACATGACGTCCCCGGCCGAAGTAATCGGGCGCCTTTCGGAACGAATGAAGCGTCGACGTGTGGATGCTGGCCTCACTCAGAGGGAGCTGGCCGCAAGGGCTGCTGTCTCCTATGGATCTCTCAGACTTTTCGAGGAGACTGGAAAGATTTCGCTCGAAGCTCTTGTGAAGATCGCGTTTGTCCTGGAGGCCGAAGCTGAGTTCGAGCACCTGTTTCCGCCGCGACCACCGAAGACGATTGACGACGTGGTGGACCGTCCCTTGAGGCAGAGGGTGCGCAGGAAATGAAATTCAAGCCAATCCGCAAAATGAGCGTCGTCCTCGATCTCGAGGGGAGGCAAAGAAATCTAGGATCCCTCGCCTGGAGCAGCAGCGAACGCAGGGCGTATTTTGAGTACTCGGCGGAATTCCTCGCAACGCCTTTGCTGGTGTCCCCCTTCAACGTGAAAACAAATCCAGGCTTGATCGCAGCACCGCACGATCCGTTCGATGGGCTGCATGGTTTGTTCAACGACAGTCTGCCCGACGGATGGGGACGACTCCTGCTTGATCGCCGTCTTCGAAAGGCTGGCATCGACTATCGCTTGCTCACGCCCCTCGATCGCCTCTCTGCGGTTGGAAAGACCGGAATGGGAGCGTTGGCGTATGTTCCCGAACTAGCCGACGACGATAGGCGTCTCGCCGAGGACATCGATTTGGATTGGTTCGTCGACCAGGTCGATCTAGTCCAGGCTGATATGGATATTGCCGACATCGACACTCTGCAGGGCGCGCAGGGCGGCTCCGCGGGCGCGCGTCCAAAAATCATGATAGGTTTCAACGAGGCTGAGAATACGTTTGTTCTGGACTACGGGCAGGACATGGAGCCCGGTTTCGAACGATGGATGGTGAAGGCACACAGCACTGCCGATCCGGCCGAAATTGGCGTCGAGGAACAAGCCTACGCTTTGATGGCATGCGCCGCGGGACTGGAAATGGCCGAGACGCGACTATTAGACACAAGCAGGAACAACCGTCTCTTCGCCACCAAACGATTCGACCGGACACCTACCGGCCGACTGCACATGCATAGCGCCAGCGGCATCTTGAACGCCGGCCATCGCTATTCCTCACTGGACTATAGCGAGCTTCACAAGCTGACGCTCCTAATGACACGTGACGGTGCCGAAGTTCTTAGGATGTTCCGGCGCATGGTCTTCAACGTGTATGCCAGAAACCGGGACGACCACGCAAAGAACCACGCTTTTCTCATGAACGGAGATGGGCGATGGACGCTTTCTCCCGCCTACGACCTTACTTTCTCGGGCCGAGAGCATATCGCTCCTATTGCGGGCGAAGGAAGAAATCCAAGCACAGAGCACCTGCTGACCGTCTCGAAGGCGGCATCGATCCCCGATCGCGACGCGAAGGATGTCATAGAACAGGTTCGAACGGCGATAGGCCGCTGGCCGCAATATGCTGAGAAGGTTGAACTGTCGAAGTCGCGGACAACCGAACTCGATCAAATCCTGAACGATAGAAGACCTGCTTAGAGGGTCTCCAGCCCTTTCCGCTCGCGCAACACCGAAGAGCAGCGACGATGACGACCACCCCAGTGCGGACGGCGGGAGCTTCGTCCCGAACCGTTGATCGCCGGTCGCGCCGCTGACGGCGCGGGACCAGGGGCTGGCGAAGAAGAGTACGGCGTCGGCAGCTTCGCGACGCAGGGACGTCCCGGTGACTTTTGGCAGAGAAACGCGCCGTGTCGTCCGGAAATTGCTGCCGCGACGCCTTCGGGCTTGTCATCGGGTGCGAAAGCTGTTGTGTCGTCCTGGCCGAAGGAAGGAGCTCCGCCATGCCGAACGAAGAGAGCCGCGTTACCAAGCTCGAGGAGATCGTGGCGCATCAGTCGAAGACGATCGAGGAGCTTTCGGACCAGCTTGCCGAGCAGTGGAAAGTGCTCGAACAGACGCGCCTGAAGCTGGATCGGCTGACCGAACGGTTCCTGTCGCTCGAAGAGCAGTCGGACGCGCCGGCGATCACGAAGCCGCCGCATTATTGAGTGTTGAGGCGCCGACGCTCTATCCGCATTTGCGGTCAACGATGTCGTGCGACCCCCAGCTATTCACCTGCCATCACGTTTGAGTGTTCCCGTTGCGTCTCCTGTAACAATAGCCGCTTGCCATCGAACTTGCCTGTATAGTGCTGCACGCAAGCCGCAGGAGGTTTGAAAAATGTTGAGCAGAAGGTTGCTGTTTGTCAGCGCTGGTCTCGGCGCTCTTGCCATACGGCTCGGCTGGGGGATCACGCCAGTCAGGGCGGATGAAAATTTCGAAGTCACGCACACCGATGCCGAGTGGCGAAAGCTCCTGACCGACGACCAATACGAGGTGCTGCGGCAGGAAGGAACGGAAGCGCCGTTCACGAGCCCGCTTCTGCATGAGGAGAAGCGCGGGAACTTCGCCTGCGCGGGCTGCGAGCTCGACGCATTTTCATCCACAACCAAGTTCGACAGCGGCACCGGCTGGCCGAGTTTCTGGGCTCCCCTCGACAAGGCTGTCGAAACGACACGGGATACGTCCTTCGGGATGGTGCGCAGCGCGGTCCATTGCAGCCGCTGCGGCGGGCATCTCGGTCACGTGTTCGACGATGGGCCGAAGCCGACCGGGTTGCGTTACTGCATCAACGGCATTGCCCTGAAATTCCATCAGCTTTCGGCCTGAGCGCTGGAACGAAACTCTAGGAGATCATCATGACAAATTCTCCCGGCCGCGCCGTCTTGGGCGCTGTGAAACCCCTGGCCTGTGGTCTGGCGGTGCTGATCCTTGCGGGCGTCGGCGCTCAGCAACTCTTCGCCGAAGAGGGCCGCGCCATTCCCGCGCCCGCGCTCGATGAGCAGTCTGCGTCAGCCCGCACCGAGACGACCGTCTTTGCCGGCGGCTGCTTCTGGGGTGTGCAGGGCGTATTCCAGCATGTCAAAGGGGTGGTGAGCGCCACATCCGGCTATGCCGGAGGGGCAAAGGATGCCGCGCAATACGAGATGGTAAGCACGGGGACGACGGGGCACGCCGAATCCGTCAAGGTCGTCTTCGACCCGAAGGAAGTCAGTTTCGGCAAGCTGCTGCAGATCTATTTCTCGGTCGCCCATGACCCGACCGAGCTCAATTATCAGGGACCGGATACGGGCACGCAGTATCGCTCCGCCATTTTCCCCGCCAATGCCGACCAGACCCGGATCGCCAAGGCCTATATCGACCAGCTGAACCAGGCCCGCAGTTTCGATGCGCCGATCGTCACGCAGATCGAGCCGGCGCGGGCGTTCTATCCGGCGGAGGACTACCATCAGGACTTCCTGACGACCCATCCGCGCTACCCCTACATCGTCATCAACGATCTGCCGAAGATCGAAAATCTGAAGCGGTTGTTCCCCAAGGACTACCGCACCGATCCGGTGCTCGTCGAAGCGAACGCGTCGGCGAACTGAGGGCGGCAGATGCGCCACGTCAGGGATTGCGGGCGATGACCAGATAGAGCGAGCCTGTGAACTCGGGCTGGTCGCGGAGCGCGGCGTATTTTTCGTCCCAACTCCCGTCGGCGATGTCGGCGCGCAAGCGCTCGACGTAGCCGGCGGCCGTCTCGGGGGAGACAAAGCTCCAGGCAGAGCACGAAAGGCAGGCGCTGTCGTCGAGCAGCATTTCCGGTCTGCCATAGTAAGCCTCGTTGAAGCCATCGCGGCAATCGAGCGGGATCGGAACCGGCAGGATGTCGATCGCGCCGCCCAAGCCTTCGCGGATCGCCGCCATCGATGGATAGCGCCGCGCTTCCGTCGACAGGACGTCCGGCGCGTAGTCGTTCAGCCAGAAGGCCTGAACCTCGTCGGGATCGCAGGTCAGGATCACGACGGGGCCGCGTGTCACCCGCCGCATCTCCGAAAGGCCCGCTCCGAGGTCCGACCATTGATGAATGGTGAAGGTTGCCATGGCGGCATCGAAATGCTTGTCGGGGAAGGGCAGGTTCTCGGCAACCGCGTCGATCGCCGAGCTCAAATGCGCCGGCCGCTGGGCTCGCATCGAGGCGGAAGGCTCGACAGCGGTGACCGCGCGGTCGACGGGCTCATAGGAGCCGGCGCCGGCGCCGACGTTGAGAACCGTCAGCGCCTCGCCAAGTGCGGCGTCGATGGCGGCGGCAATGCGCGGCTCCGGCTGACGGTAGTTCACATAGCTCTTGCCGATCGCCCCGTAATTTGCGTCGCCGGCGCTGCCGTCGCCATATCGTCCAGTCATATCGATTCGTCCATTCAATGCGGTCCGGGCGTTCTAGCCCTGCATTGTGATGGTGATGTAACAGTCACGCGCGCTCAGGCCGCCGACCGTGCGTCCAGTCTGTCGCGCAGCATGCTCCAGAAGAGCAGCATGTTCGGTGCGTGGCGGAGGAGCGGATGGAAGGGGATGGGTGCGGGAGGGCCGAAGGGGATGGGAAGATCGCGGGCGTCGGCGCCGCATGCCCATTCGGCGAGTACCTTGCCCATCGCCGTGGTCATGGCGATGCCGCGTCCGTTGCAGGCAAAGCCGGCGATCAATCCCGGCCCGAGATCCACCAGATGCGGCAGGAAATCCGGTTCGACCGCGGCCGTTCCAGACCAGCTGTATTCCAGCGGCGGGATGTCCTTGAGATCGAGATGGCGCGCCAATCGCCGGTGGATCCGGCGCGGCACGCGCGCTTCGGCGCCCGGTCCGAGGATATGCATGCCGCCGCTGATCAGGCGATTGGCGGCGTCGAAGCGGAAGGTGAAGAGATTGCGCCGGGTGTCGGAGACGCATTGGCCCCCCGGCAGCAGGCGCTCGCGGATATCGGCCGGCAACGGCTGAGTGGCGATCTGGAACACCCGAAGCGGAAAGTAGGTGCGGGCGAGCTTTGAATTGAGGGCTCCGCCATAGGCGTTGGTTGCGACCACGACTTTGCCGGCGCGCAGCGCCCCATGTTGTGTCGCAAGCGTCCAACTATCTTTTGAACGATTGATCGATCGAACCGGAGAATTTTCGAAGACGCGCGCACCGGCCGCCTCGGCCGCATCGGCCAGGCCCCTCGCATACTCGACCGGATTGAGGACGCCGCCGGACTGGTCCATCCAGCCGCCCATGTACTCCTTTACGCCGGTGATGAAACGCATCGCGTGCCGGTCGAGCACGACGGCGGGGCGACCGCGGCTTGCCCATTGGCCTGCCCGGGATTTCGTCTTCTCGAAAGCCGCAATCGAGTGGGCCGGTTGGATCCAGCCGTTTTGTTCCGCTTCGCATGCAATGGCGTGTCGTCGGATAAGATCGAAGACGAGGTCGGCGCTGCCGGCGGCAAAGTCGATCAGCCGTTCGCCCCGCTCCGCACCCAACCTGGCGATCAGATCGTCCGGGTCGACCTTTGCGAAATTCGGCACGACGAAACCGGCATTGCGGCCGCTGGCGCCGAAGGCAATCGTCTCGGCCTCGAGCACGACGACGGAAAGGCCCTTCTCCGCGGCATGAAGCGCGGTCGAGAGGCCGGAAAACCCGCCGCCGACAATGGCAAGATCGGCGCCAAGCGTTTCGGCGAGTGCCGGCCGGTCCTTGCGGTTGCGGCCGAGCGCCTGCCAGAGGGAAACGCCCTCGGTGTTCATGGCGTGGCGCTGCCCTGATCGGCGACGGCCTTCGCAGCCTGCCTTGCAAGGCGTGTGCGGCGAGGCCGGTCGCCAAAGAGGCCGCTCGGACGGACCAAGAGGATGATGCAGAGCATGACCCCGATCGCCACGATCTGAAGCGAGGCCGCGCGCGCCTGCTGCTCCGGTGCAAAGAGGATGCTGGTAAGCGCGCCGGAACCGGCCCAAATCGCCCAGACCAGCACGCTGCCGACGATCGCGCCCTTGTTGCTGCCGGAGCCGCCGACGATGAGCATGACCCAGACCTGGAAGGTCAGGATCGGCAGATAGTTGTCGGGGGCGATGAAGCCGATGAAATGCGCCTGCACGGCGCCCGCGAGCCCCATGATCGCGCCGCCCACGGCAAAGGCCTGGACCCGGTAGAAGCGGGCGCTCTTGCCCAGAGAGATTGCGGCGCGCTCGTCCTCGCGCAGCGCCTTCAGCACGCGTCCCCAGGGGCTGCGGGCGAGGTGCTCCAGCGCCAGATAGGCCGCCAACGTCACGACGCCGACGACGGCGAGATTGGAGAGGTTGAAGAGAACCGGCGTCTCGGCAAGGCTTCCGAAGGGACGCGGTATGAAGCCGACGCCGAAGGGACCGCCGGTCAGCGGCTGCGCGTTGAGCGCCACCAGCTGCACGACGACGGCAACGCCGAAGGTGGTGATGGCGAGATAGTCGGACTTCAGCCTCAGCGTCGCGACGCCGGTGATGGCCGCGGCGATGCCTGCGGTCGCCATCGCCGCCAGCCAGCCGACGACGATCGGCATGTCGAAGCCGCCGAAACGGCCGGCCGTATCCGGCGTCGTCAGCAGCGCCGACGTATAGGCGCCGATCGCCACGAAACCGGCAAGCCCGACGTTGAAGAGACCCGTCAATCCCCACTGAAGGTTCAGGCCGAGGGTGATGAGCGAGAAGACGAGCGCCGTCGTCAGAAAAAAGGCTCCGTAGCCGAAAAGATCGATCATCGTTCCTGCACTCCGAAAAGGCCGATCGGGCGGACGAACAGCACCGCCATCAGGATGAGGAAGGCGATCGCCGCGCGCCATTCCGCGCCGATGAGCTGTACCGCGCCCGCTTCCGCCAACCCGATGATGAGGCCGCCGAGAATGGCACCCGGCACGCTGCCGATGCCGCCGAGGATGGCGGCCGCGAACATCGGTAGCAGCATGTCGAAGCCCATCAGCGGTCGGACCTGCACCAGGACGCCGATCATGACGCCGGCGACACAGGCAAGCGCCCCGCCGACCAGCCAGGTAACGCGAACCACCTTGGCGACATCGATGCCGACGACGCGGGCAAGGGCTGCATTCTGGCTGACGGCCTGCATGGAGCGGCCGGTTTGCGTGCGCGTCATCATCAGGTGCACGGCAAGCACCAGAGCCGCCGTTACCAGCAACAGCACGATCTGGTCTGGCGTGATGCGGATACCTAAGCCGACGGGCATGGCGATCTGGATGGCGCGGCTGAAATAGGTCGGGCGCGAGGTAAACAGGAATTCGAGCATGCTGCGCAGCGCCATCGAGGCGCCGAAGCTTGCCATAACGACGATGATCGCCTGTCCCTTGGCGCGCAACCGCGCAAACAGGATGAAGTCGAGCGCCAGCGCCATCACGCCGGTAAAGGCCATGCCCAGTATCACGGCGACGATGAGCGGCCAGCCGAAAGACAGGGCTCCGATCGGCGCGATCTTGCCGAACATCGCCCCGATGGCGCTGACGACGGCGAGCGTCGCGTAGCTGCCCCAGGCCATGAAGTCGCCATGGGCGAAATTGGAAAAGCGCAGGATCGAATAGGTCAGCGTCACGCCGATGGCGCCAAGCCCTATCATCGAGCCGGTCAAGAGCCCGTCGACGACGAATTGCAGGTTCATGCGGCACCTCCAGTCTTTGGCGCCGGACGCTGGCCGAGATAGAGCTCGGCGACGACGGGGTCGTTCCATAGCTCAGAAGCGACGCCCTCGTGCCGGTCCTTGCCCTCGACCAGGACATAGGCGCGATCCCCAATCGCAAGGGCGGCCTTGGCGTTCTGCTCGACCAGCAGGATGGTGACGCCGGATTTGCGGATTTCGGTCAGCATCTCGAAGACCATGGAAACAAATTTCGGCGAGAGGCCAGCGGACGGTTCATCGAGCACCAGCACCTTCGGATGGACGATCAGGGCGCGGGCGACGGCGAGCATTTGCCGCTGACCGCCGGAGAGGTTGCCGGCGGCGATGCGCCGGTGGCGAGCGAGGTCGGGGAAGGTCGTGTACATCTCCTCGATCCGCGCCGGGATTTCGCGCGGCTTCAGGATGCCGCAGGCGACCTTGAGGTTGTCTTCGACCGACAGCAGCGGGAAAATGTTTTCCGTCTGCGGCACGAAGGCGAGACCGAGCCGCACCATGGTATGGGCTGGCGCCGAGGTGATGTCTCGGCCGTCCAGCATGACTGTGCCGGAGGTGATCGGAACGAGGCCGGCAACCGCCTTGATGAAGCTCGATTTGCCGGCGCCATTCGGGCCGAGAACGACGACGATCTCGCCCTGGTTGACGGTGATCGATGCGCCGCGGACGATCGGAACACCGGGCTCGTAGCCGGCGACGAGGTCGTGGACGAGGAGAACGGGACCGTTCATGCCGCTCCCCCAAGATAAGCTTCGATGACGCGCGGATCGCGCGCGACCTCGTCCGGCGTGCCTTCGCACAGGAGCTGGCCGCTGGCCATCACGAGGACGCGGTGGCAGAGGCGGGTCACCATGTCGATATTGTGCTCGATCAGCAGGAAGGTGATGCCGCGGTCGTTGATGTCGCGGATGCGGTCGATGATGACCTCAAGCAGCGTTGCGTTGACGCCGGCCGCCGGCTCGTCGAGGAGGATGATCGCCGGATCCGCCATCATCACGCGGGCAAGCTCGAGCAGCTTGCGCTGACCGCCGGAGAGGATACGGGCTGGCTCATGCGCCAGCCGCGTCAGCGCCACCAGGTCGAGAAGCTCCATGGCCTTGTGCGCCGCGGCCTTCTCTTCTGCGGCGACGCGCCAGGGTTTGAGGAAATTCGCAAGCAGGCGTTCACCGGTCTGCTGCTGACGCGCCAGCAGCACGTTTTCGATGAGCGTCAGGTTTGGAAAGGGGCGTGGAATCTGGAAGGTGCGGCCCAGTCCTCGTTCGATGCGGCGATGGGCCGGTTCGCCCGACACCTCTTGGCCTTCGATGAGGATTTCGCCGCTGCTCGGGGGCAGACTGCCGGCAAGCAGGTCGAACATCGTCGTCTTCCCTGCGCCGTTGGGCCCGATCAGGCCGAGTATTTCACCGCGTCTGACGTCGAAGGAAACATCGTTGACCGCGGTCAAGCCGCCGAAGCGGCGCACCACGTTGCTTGCAGTCAGTACGGGCGTTCGGGCACTCACATCGCGCCCTTGGCTTGCTGTGCTCATCGTTCCCTCTGCCGGGAATGCGGTCGATGTCGCGCTCCCTGATTTTTGATTTGTGATCACGCTAAGCGCGTTTCGCTGCGTGCGCAAGACAAAATATGATATGTGATCACGCTTGCATTGATCACGAACCTGAGCTTAAATCACCTGCCAGCCGGAACGGAGCAACGATGCAAAAGTCTGCCGCCGAGAAAAGCAACGATGCGATTGCCGCCCAGCTTGCACCGGTCGGCCGCGAGACCGTGCAGGACCGAGTTTATACCGAGCTGCGCCGCGCGCTGATCGGCGGGCTTTTCGAGCCGAGCCAGGTGTTGACGATCAGAGGTTTGGCGGACGCGCTGGTGACGAGCACCATGCCGGTGCGCGAGGCGCTTGGGCGCCTGATCACCGAGAAGGCGCTCGAAGCGCTGCCGAACCGGTCCGTACGCGTTCCGCCGATCACGCTGGAGCGGATGGACGATCTGTTGAGCGCTCGCATCCTCATCGAGGGCGAGGCGATATCGCTGGCCGCCAGCCGCATGACGCCGCGCCAGATTTCCCGCATCGAAGCCATGCTCGGCGAATGGGACGAGATGCGCGCGCTGAAGCATAAGAAGGACGTCGACCACGAGGTGACGCTCAATCAGAGCTTCCATTTCGAGATCTACCGCGCCTGTGGGTCGGCGGTGCTGATCCCGATGATCGAAAGCCTGTGGCTGCAATCCGGCCCGTGCATCCGGGTCGCGATCTACGCCTTTTCCGACGCAGGCGAAGTCGACACCGCACACTATCATCGCCGCATCGTTGCGGCGCTCACCACGCAGGATGCCGACGCCGCCCGCGAGGCGCTGGTTGCCGACATCAGCCGACCCTTTGCCTTCCTGCGCAAGAAACTTCAGGCGGATATGCCGAAAGACTGAGAGACGATCATGCCCGAACGAGCGATCAGAATAACCGAGCCGGTCTCCGGGCTTTCCGTCGTAGCGCCGCTTCTCGGCGGCAAGGCGCCGGACAATGCCTCCTTCTTCTGGGACTATGTTTCAACGCCGCGTGTCGTGCCGGGCATTCATGCCATGTGGACCGGCCCCGAAATTTCTTGCCCGATCCCGTCCCGCCACCTCGAAAGTGCGGCGTTCGCCAAGGCCTTGCCTGCGGAAAACGCCACGCTGACGCCGCAGCCCGGCGACATCGTGCTCAGCTACGTGCCGCCGCGCATGTGGGGCGGCAATCCGAATGCCATTTTCGATATCGGCCTCTTCTATGGCCAGGGCGCCCGCCTGCTGTTCCCGATCGGCTGGCTTGCCGGAAGCGTGGTGGCTCAGATCCGTCCCGAGGAGCGCGAGCACTTCGCGGCGGCGTGCGGCATCATCCGCCGCAACGGCGCCTGCGATGTCACTTTCACGCGAACGGAGGTCTGAGATGAGCGAACCGAGCGATGTTTTCGAACTCTTCGACCTTCGCGTCGAAGCCGTCATCCCTGAGGGAAAGCCGATCTATTGCGGCGCCAAGGCCGGCGACCACTTCGAACTGCGCGGCGAGATGCTGTCGATGCCGCCGGGGCAGGGCTTTTCCATCTATTCGATTGCCGCGGTCCTGCCGCTGCTCGCCGCCAAGCAACGCCCAACGCACCGGAACGACTGGATGACGTCGGACGCCGAGATTGCCTGCCCCGATCCCAATTGCGCCAGCCGCCTCAAGATCGTGCGGCTTGGCAAGCGCACGTTCAGCCATGCCGAGACGACCGCGGTGCCGCTGCCCAAGGAGAATGACCTGCCATGAATGCCAAGACCTTCGAACTCAGCCCCGGCTATGCCATTTCGCGCGTCATTCGCGGCGGCTGGCAGCTTGCGGGAGGCCACGGCGCGATCGATGGCACGCAGGCGGTCACGGATCTCATCGCCGCCTTCGACGCCGGCATCCGCACCTATGATTGCGCCGATATCTATACCGGTGTGGAGGAGCTGATCGGCGCGGCGCGCGAGCGCCTGAGAAATGAGCGGGGCGCCGAGGCCGCGGGCGCCATGAAGGTGCACACCAAGATGGTGCCGGATCTCGAGAAGCTGGCCGGCATCAACCGCGATTACATCCGCGGCATCGTCGATCAGTCGCTCAAGCGCCTGAAGATCGAACAGCTCGATCTCGTCCAGTTTCACTGGTGGGACTATGCGTTTCCCGGTTATCTCGACACCATGGGCTGGCTGAACGAGATGCGGCTCGAGGGCAAGATTCGCAACGTCGGGACCACCAACTTCGACACGCCGCATGTGACCGAAATATTGAACGCCGGCGTTCCGCTTGTCAGCCAGCAATTGCAGTATTCCGTGCTCGATCAGCGACCGGCGAACAGCCTTGCGGCGCTGGCTGCGGAAAACAACGTCAAGTTTCTCTGCTACGGTTCGGTCGCCGGCGGGTTCCTGAGCGACAAATGGCTCGGCGAGCCGGAGCCCGAGATGCCGCTCGAAAACCGATCGCTCGTCAAATACAAGCTGATCATAGACGATTTCGGTGGCTGGGACGTGTTCCAGTCGCTGCTTCGCGCCCTGAGATCCGTTGCCGACCGTCATGGTGTAGACATCGCCACGATCGCCAGCGCCTGGGTCCTGCAGCAGCCGCAGGTCGCAGCCGTGATCGTCGGCGCCCGCAATCAGGCGCATGCCCTCGCCAACGCGAAAATCATGGATATCGCGCTCAGCGACGAGGACAACCGCCAGATCGGCGCGATCATCGCCAAAAGCCGGGGGCCGCTGGGCGATATCTATACCCTGGAGCGCGACCGCACCGGCCGCCATGGCTCGATCATGCATTATAACCTGAACGCGGGGAAGAAATGAGCCGCGCACCCACGCTCTTCGAACAGGCTCGCGCCGAGGTCGTCGCCCTCCACCAGTTCTTCGTTGAATGGTATGATGCAAGGAGCGCGGCCACGGCCGACTTCGACCGGTTCGACCGCGCGATGGGCGAGGGGTTCCAGATGATTCCGCCGGATGGCCGCATCCTCGACCGCACAGCCGTGGTGGAATACGTGCGCGGCAATCGCGGCGGCTTCAGCGGCGATTTTGCCATCGACATCGAGGACATCAGGCCCGGCTGGGAGGCCGGCGACGTCATCGTGGTCACTTACGTCGAAGCGCAGGCAAGAGCGGGCAAGAAAAGCCGCCGCCAGGCAAGCGCGCTCTTTACAAGGAGTTCATCGGCGCCGAACGGCGTCCAATGGCGGCATCTGCAGGAAACCTGGCTACAGATGCCTTGAAGACCAACAGGCATGGAACTGAAATAGAGCACCTAAAAAGGGGAACGGGAATGAAAAAGACGATCTTTCAACTGACGACGGCGCTCGCGCTCGTCGCGGCAGCTGGTGTCGCCAATGCGGCGGACTGCAAAACGACGGTGGGCCTGGTGATGGAACTGACGGGACCGGCCGGCGAATACGGCCAGGCGGGCGCGAAGTCCGTCGAGATGGCGTTCCGAGACCTCAACGCCGCCGGCGGCGTCAACGGCTGCGAACTGGTGACCGATACGCGCGACAGCCAAAGCCAGGGCAACGTCGCCGTCGATGCCGCGACCCAGCTCGTGCAGGTGAAGAAGGTGCCGGTCATCATCGGCGGCATCATCTCGTCGGTCTCGATCCCGATCCTCACCTCGGTGACGGCGCCCGCCAAGATCGTGCAGATTTCGCCGGCTTCCTCGTCGCCGACGCTGACGGCGCTTGGCCGCGACGGCAAGACCAACGGCATCTTCTTCCGCACCATCACCTCGGACGCGTTGCAGGGTGTCGCGGCTGCGAAGTACGCAATGGACAAAGGCTTCAAGAAGCTCGCGATCATCCATGTCAACAACGACTTCGGCGTCAACATGGTGAAGGAATTCACCCGCGCCTATGAGGCGCTCGGCGGCAAGATCGTGTCCGACACGCCCTACAACGAGAAGCAGTCGAGCTATGCGTCGGAAGTCACCAAAGCCATGGGCGGCGAGCCGGACGGCCTCTATCTCGTCAGCACGCCGGTCGACGGCGCCACAATCGCCCGCACCTGGATCTCGCAGGGCGGCGTGCAGAAATTCCTTCTCAACGACGGCATGAACAGCCCTGATTTCATCGAGTCTGTCGGCGCGGACTACCTGAAAGAGGCCTACGGCACATCCTCGGGTACCAGCCCCACGCCATCCACCGACTATTTCATGAAAAACTACAAGGAATTCTCGGGTATCGAGCCATCCAACCCGGCGGCTGACCGCTCTTACGATGCCGGTGCCATCGTTGGCCTGGCGATTGCGATTGCCGGTTCCAACGATCCAGCCAAGATCCGCGATGCGATGTTCAAGGCAGTCGATCCGAAGGGCACCCCGATCCATGCCGGCAAGGAGGAATTCGCCAAGGGTCTCGCCCTCATCAAGGAAGGCAAGCCGATCCGCTATGAAGGCGTCATCGGCCCCGTCTCCTTCGACAAGTTCGGCGACATCACCGGTCCGTTCCGCCTCTGGAAGATCGTCGACGGCAAGGTAACCACCGACGGCGAGATGACGACGGATGACGTCAATCAGCTGATGGCGAAGATCAACAAGTAAGCTTGTACTTACTCATAAACGGGCCGGATGCGTTTTCCGGCCCGTTTCCGTTCAGAAATCAATCGACGCCGAATGTCTTCATGAGAGCGCGCATGCGCTCGACGGCCAGATCCGGCTGGTCAAGCACGTTTGCCTGGTCGGCGAGCCGGAAGACATCCGCATAGTGCACCGCGCCTCGGGCCGATTGCATGCCGGCCGGCATGGTGAAATGCGCCTGATGGCCGTTCAGCCAGGCGAGAAAGACGACCCCCGCCTTGTAGTATTGCGTCGGCGCCTCGAAAATCTTCCGCGAGAGGGGCACGGTCGGGGCGATGACGTCGCGGAAAGTCTTGATATCGCCGGTGCCGAGCGCTGCCAGCGCCTTTGATGCTGAGGGTGCGACCGCGTCGAAAATGCCGAGCAGGGCGTGGCTGTGGCGCTCGCCGTCGCCTTCGATCAGATCCGCATAATTGAAGTCGTCCCCGGTGAAGCAGATCACGTCGGACGGCAATCGGTTGCGCAACGCGATTTCCTTGCCGTGGTCGAGCAGTGAAATCTTGATGCCTTCGACTTTGGCGGCATTTTCCGAAATGATCGAAAGCACGGTTTCCAGCGCCGGCTCGAAGGCGCTCGATCCCCAGTAGCCGGAAAGTTCAGGATCGAACATGTCTCCGAGCCAATGGAGGATGACCTTGTTCTTCGTCTGGCTCAGGATGCGGCCATAGACCCGGCGGTAATCGTCGGGCGAGCGGGCGGTCCGGGCAAGCGCGCGGCTTGCCATCAGTATGGTGCGACCGCCATGGCGCTCGACGAATTCCACCTGCGTTTCGTAGGCGGAAATGACGTCGTCGAGGGTGCGCGCGTCCGCGGGTGCGAGGTGATCCGTACCCGCGCCGCAGGCGAGATCGGCGCCGGGGACGGAACGCGCCTCGATCAGTGCGCGATGGATCAGTTCCTGCGCCTGTTGCCAGTTGAGACCCATGCCGCGCTGCGACGTGTCCATCGCCTCGGCGATCCTAAATCCGAGCCCCCAGAGATGGTGGCGGAATGCCATGGTCGCGTCCCAGTCGATGGCGGGATTGCCCCAGGGGTCGCTGTCCCTCAACGGATCGGACACAACGTGAGCGGCCGCATAGGCAAGACGGCTGAATGTTGGCGGAACTTTCGGCCGCACGATCGGAACGCCCGTAAGCGTATAGGTTCTGACGGCCCCATCCGATTGAGGAAGCTTGAGTGTCATGGGTTCCTCCTGACAATGCAGCAGCAATAACTTGGATCGTTCCAAATTTCAAGATGCAGAGCAACGTGGTTGTTTCAAAAAAGATAATAGTTCAAAAATTTCCATAATAATGTAATTATATTAAATAGATAGTTTGCTTGCGATCCTCGCGTTCCTGTTCTGATTTTCATTGCGTCTCGATTTTCGCGCTTGACAAATTTGGATCGATCCAAATAATTCATGTCACATTCAGCGGCGGCAACGGAGATCGGCATGAGCAAGGGAAGGGTGACCGTCGTCGATATCGCGCTTGCCGCCGGCGTGTCGAAATCGACCGTCTCGCTTGTTCTGCAGGCGAGCCCACTGGTGAACGAGGCGACGCGCGCCAGGGTCAACGCCGCCATCAAGGACCTCGGCTATGTCTACAATCGTGGCGCCGCCAATCTGCGCCAGTCGAATTCGAAGTCGAAGATAGTTGGCATCGTCGTCAACGATCTCACCAACAGCTTCTTTGCCGAACTGGCCGTCGGGGTCGACACGGTGGTGCAGTCGGCGGGCTTCGTGCAGTTCCTGGCCAATACCGGCGAGAGCGTTGATCGTCAGCGCGAGGTGGTGGCGTCGATGCACGAGCACGGGATCTCCGGTCTGATCGTCTCGCCGGCGCGCGGCACGGAGGCCGCGGATTTCCAGCCGCTCGTCAACGCCGGCATTCCGGTGGTTCTGGTCGTGCGCAATGTCGCGGGCGCCAAGGTTTCGTCGCTGGTGTCCGACAATCATTCCGGTTCTTTCGCGGCCGTCGAGCATCTCGTGGAACTCGGACATCGGCGCATTGCCTTCCTCGGCGGCTTCCCGGACACGGCGATTTTTGCCGAACGCCTGGGCGGCTATCGCGACGGAATGGTCAAGGCGGGGCTTGTCGCGGATCCGGCGCTGGTCGTCGGCTCGGCGCCCTCGCGGGCCGGCGGCGTCGAGGCAATCGAGCGCGCCCTGCTCTTGGCCGACAAGCCGACGGCCGCCGTCTGCTTCAACGATGCCGTCGCCTTCGGCGTCTGCGATGGTTTGAGAGCGCGGCGGCGTGAGCCCGGTCTCGATTTTGGTGTCGTCGGCTTCGACGACGTTATCGAGGCGAAGACCGCCGTTCCGGCGTTGACGACCGTGTCGGTCGATCCGCAGGGCATGGGGAGGCAGGCGGCGGAGCTGCTGCTGAAGCAGATCAATTCCGGCAAGGTGGAAGCCGAAGCGATCGTCGGCGCCGTGCGGCTGGTGGTTCGCCAGAGTTCCGGTGCAACGCTGAAACTGGCCAAAAGGAGGCTCGCGCCATGACGAAATGGGGCCTGATTGGAGCAAGTACCATTGCCCGCGAATGGGTGATCGGCGCAATCCGTGCCGCCGGCGGCGAGGTCGTTTCCGTAATGAGCACGGATGCGGCACGCGGCAAGGCCTATGCGGCGGAAAACGGCGTTGCGAAATCGGTGACCAGCGTCGCCGATCTTGTCGGCGATCCAGACATCGAGGCCGTCTACATCTCGACCACCAACGAATTGCATCGCGACCAGACGATCGCCGCCCTCAAGGCAGGCAAGCACGTGCTCTGCGAAAAGCCGCTGGCGCTGACCTTGGAAGACGCCCGCGCGATGGTTGCTGCCGCCAAGGACGCCGGCCTCGTCATGGGCACCAACCACCATCTGCGCAACGCCGCGACGCATCGCGCCATGCGCGACGCGATCGCCGCCGGCAAGATCGGCAAGCCGCTTGGGGCGCGCGTCTTCCATGCCGTCTATCTGCCCCCGCATCTGCAGGGCTGGCGGCTGGACAAGCCGCAGGCCGGCGGCGGCGTCATTCTCGACATCACCGTGCATGACGCCGATACGCTGCGCTTCGTTTTGAACGACGATCCGGTCGAGGCGATCGCGTTTGCCCAGGCGGGTGGCATGGGGAAGGCGGGACTGGAGGATGCGGTCATGGGCGTCCTGCGCTTCAAGTCCGGCATAATCGCGCAGTTCCACGACGGCTTCACCACGAAGTATGCCGAAACCGGCTTCGAGGTCCACGGCACCGAGGGGTCTCTGATCGGCCGGAACGTCATGACGCAACGGCCCGTCGGAACGGTGACACTGCGCAACGCCGAGGGCGAGACAGAGCTGAAGCTCGACGATCGCAGCCTCTATGAAACGGCACTTGCCGCCTTCCATGCCGCGATCGCCGGCAAGGGCAAGCCGTCCGCTACCGGCGAGGATGGCGTCTGGTCGTTAGCGACCGGGCTTGCCGTCATGCATTCGGCGGCCAGCGGCAAGGCCGTGAAGATCGAACCCGGACTTTGAGAAGAGCCAGATGAACAAGCATATTTCACCCGCTGAAGCCGCAAGCCTGATCCCGGATGGAGCCGTCGTTTCCGTCTCTTCCTCGAGCGGGCTCGGCTGCCCGGACCTGATGTTGAAGGCGATCGGCGAGCGCTTCGAGACGACCGGGCACCCCCGCGATTTGACCACGCTTCATCCGATTGCCGCCGGCGACATGAGCGGCATCAAGGGCATCGACCACATCGCGAGGAAGGGCCTGTTGAAAAGGATCATCGGCGGTTCCTATCCTTCCGGCCCGTCCTCCGCCGAGCCACCTTTGATCTGGCAGATGATCGGCAACGACGAGGTGGCCGCCTACAACGTCCCCTCGGGCATCCTTTTCGACATGCACCGCGAGGCCGCGGCCAAGCGGCCGGGCGTTCTTACCAAGGTGGGTCTCGAAACCTTCGTCGATCCGAAACGCCAGGGCTGCGCGATGAATGCCAGGGCCGCGGCCGAGCCCGTCGTCAAGCGGATCGAGTTCGAAGGCGAGGAGTGGCTCTATTTCAAGGCGATTGCGCCGCAGGTGGCGATCATCCGCGCCACGACGGCCGATGAGCGCGGCAACCTCACCTATGAGCACGAGGGTGCCTATCTCGGCGGTCTCGATCAGGCGCTCGCCGCCCGCAACAATGGCGGCATCGTCATTGCCCAGGTCAAGCGCATCGCCAAGGAAGGCTCGCTGAAACCCCACGACGTGCGCGTGCCCGGCATGCTGGTGGACTACGTGATCGTCGATCCCGAGCAGAAGCAGACGACGCAGACGCTCTACGATCCCGCCATCTCCGGCGAAATCTTTCGGCCGCTCGATAGTTTCCGCGTGCCCGAGTTCAACATCCAGAAGGTGATTGCCCGGCGCGTGGCGCAGGAGCTGCAATCGGGAAGCTGCGTCAATCTCGGTTTCGGCATCTCGGCCAACGTGCCCCGCATTCTCATGGAAGAAGGGCTGCACGGCGCCGTTACCTGGGTGATCGAGCAGGGTGCCGTCGGCGGCGTGCCGCTTCTCGATTTCGCCTTCGGCTGCGCCTCAAACGCCGATGCCTTCATGCCGTCGCCCTATCAGTTCACGTATTTCCAAGGCGCGGGCTTCGATGCCTCGCTGCTCTCCTTCCTGGAAATCGGCCGCGACGGTTCTGTCAACGTCTCGAAGCTGTCATTCCGCCCGCATGTGACGGCGGGGGCCGGTGGCTTTGTCGACATCACGGCGCGGGCGAAGAAGATCGTCTTCTCCGGCATGTTCAATGCCGGCGCCAAGCTCTCGATATCCGATGACAGGCTCATCATCGAAAAGGAAGGCAAGCTGAAGAAGCTGGTCGATGCCGTCGAACACGTGACCTTCTCCGGCCCGCGCGGTGTCGCCCAGGGCCAGGACATCACCTATGTCACGGAGCGCTGCGTCATGAAGCTTACCGCTGACGGCATCGTGCTCACCGAGATCGCACCCGGCGTGGACCTCAAGACCCATATTCTCGACCACTCGGAATTCCCGCTGATCGTCTCCGACCGGCTGAAGGTCATGGACGCGGCTCTCTTCCGCGAAGCGCCGATCGGGCTTACGCTGCCGGCCAAGCCCAAGCTCGTTCTCAAGGGAGGGAGCCATGGCTGAGGTCAAGGTCTCCATCGACGGGCATGTTGCTTTGATCACGGTCTCGCGGCCGGAAAAGTTGAATGCCTTCGATGTCGACATGCTGAAGGCGCTGGCGAACGCCTGCGACGAGGTGGAGGCCAAGGCTTCGGTCCGCGTCGCTATCCTCACCGGCGAAGGCAAGGCCTTTTCGGCAGGCGGCGACATCAAAGCCTGGGGCGGCATGGAAGCGAACGAGTTCGGGCATGCCTGGGTGCGCTTCGGCCACCGGGTCTTCGAAAGGCTGGCGACATTGCGCATGCCGCTGATCGCGGCACTCAACGGCCATGCGCTCGGCGGCGGACTGGAGCTTGCAGCCGCTGCCGATATCCGCATCGCCGAGCGGCAGATCAAGATCGGCCTGCCGGAGACGAGCCTGGGCATGGTGCCCGGCTGGTCAGGTACGCAACGGCTCGTAAAGCGCTTCGGCGCGCAGGTCGTGCGCCGCATGGTTGTCGGCGGCGAGATGTTTTCCGCCGAGGAAGCCGAACGGCTGGGGCTGGTCGACGCCGTCGTCGAAGCGGGCTCGGCGCTTGTCGCGGCACGGGCTTATGCTGATCGCGTGGCAACGCGGGGACCGGCGGCACTCGAAATTTCAAAGCTGATGATCGCCGTTGCGAATGGCGAAGATAACGGCGCGGCGGTGGAAGCCTTGGGCTCGATCCTGGTCGCCAAGACCGGCGATCTCAAGGAGGGGGTTGCGGCCTTCACCGAAAAGCGCCCGGCGCAATTCAAGGGAGAATGGTAATGACCGTGCTGGTAAAGCCGCAGAAGCTTGACGATCTGAAGGTCCGCGAATTCCGGATGCTGATCGACGGCAAATGGGTCGAGGGCGTCGAGACCGGCACGATCGAGCGCATTGCGCCGAGCCATGGCGTGACTGTCAGCCGCTATGCGGCCGGGACCAAGGACGACGCCAACCGTGCCATTGCCGCGGCGCGCAACGCATTCGACAACGGCCCGTGGCCCCGCATGACAGCGTCGGAGCGTTCCGGCATCCTCTTGAAGGCAGCCGACCTGATATCTGCTCGCGCCGACGAGCTTGCCCATCTCGACGCGATCGAGGCCGGCAAGCCGATCACCCAGGTGCGCGGCGAGATCGCCGGCGCGGTCGATATCTGGCGCTATGCGGCAGCGCTTGCCCGTGACCTGCACGGCGAGAGTTACAATACGCTTGGCGAAGGCACGATGGGTGTGGTGCTGCGCGAGGCGATCGGCGTGGTCTCCATCATAACGCCGTGGAATTTCCCTTTCCTGATCGTAAGTCAGAAATTACCATTTGCGCTTGCCGCCGGCTGCACCGCGGTCGTCAAGCCGTCGGAGCTGACATCCGGCTCGACGCTGGTGCTGGGTGAAATTCTCATCGAGGCCGGCGTTCCCGCTGGCGTGGTCAATATTCTCGCCGGCACCGGCGCCGACGTCGGCGCGCCGATGACCAGCCATCCCGATGTCGACATGATCTCGTTCACCGGCTCCACCCAGATCGGACGCCTGACGATGGCGAATGCGGCGCAGACGCTGAAAAAGGTCTCGCTGGAACTTGGCGGCAAGAACCCACAGATCGTCTTCCCGGATGCGAATCTGGAGGAATTCGTCGATGCCGCCGTTTTCGGCGCCTATTTCAATGCCGGCGAATGCTGCAATGCAGGCTCGCGACTGATCCTCCATCGCGACATCGCAAGCGATGTCACCGCGCGCATCGCGGCCCTGTCGGAAAAGGTCAAGGTCGGTGACCCCCTCGATCCGACGACGCAGGTGGGCGCGATCATCACGCCCCAGCACCTGAAGAAAATCCAAGGATACGTTTCCGGCGCAGCGCAGGACGGGGCGACGGTCGCCCACGGCGGCAGCCAGATCGATTTCGGCATGGGCCAGTTCATGACGCCGACCATCCTTTCCGGCGTCAAACCCGAGATGGCGGTGGCGCGGGAAGAAGTCTTCGGCCCCGTGCTCTCGGTGCTGACCTTCGAGACGACGGAAGAGGCGATCCGTATCGCCAATTCCATCGATTACGGGCTTTCGGCCGGTGTCTGGAGCAGCGATTTCGATACCTGCATGACGATTGGCCGCAAGGTGCGGGCCGGCACCGTGTGGATGAACACCTTTATGGACGGCGCTTCCGAGTTGCCTTTCGGCGGTTACCAGCAATCCGGCCTCGGACGCGAACTCGGGCGGCATGCGGTGGAGGACTATACCGAGACCAAGACCCTCAACATGCATATCGGCCGCCGCACCGGCTGGTGGATGCCGAGGTAGGACGATGGCTGAGCGGCGCAAACAGTGGGGGCGAAAGGCGAGGGGCGGGACGGCCTCAGCCGGTCTGCGTCGGGAAATCGAACTGCGGCTTTTGCAGCAGTTGCAACTCGTCGGCCTCGGGATTGGCAATGCGCTTCAGGAGAATGCGGCCGAGTTGCTCGCCGGCCGCGGTCATATCCTCGTGGATGGTCTCTACCTTCGGCTGAATCTGGCTGATGAGCCGCGACGTCTGCTTGGCGACGATGTCGTAGTCGACACCGAGACCGGCTTGACCGAGCGCGCTGATGGCGGCCAGAGCCGAGACTTCGCCGGGACAGACGAATCCATCCGGCACGTTTTCGGCGGCGGCGCGGCGGCGAATATGATCGAGGACCTGGTCGGCGGGCGAATCGAGGTCGATGCCATCGGGGATCTCGTAGGCGACACCCGCTTCGCGCACCGCCGTCATGAAGCCGTGCAGCATGTGTTGGTAGAAGGTCAGGCGCTTCGGCGGCAGGATGATCGTGACGTTGCGCCGGCCCTTGGCGATCAGACGCCGCGTCGCCTCATAGGCGAAAGTGAAGTTGTCGTAGTCGACAAAGGGGTGCGGTATCGAGAATTCGGTGCGTCCGTGGCACACGAAGGGCAAGCCACTTTCGATGAGGCGGCGGACGCGCGGATCGAGAGGTTCGGTGCGCGAAAAGATCAGCCCGTCGGCGAGATTGTTGCGCAGTATGTAGTCGACTGCCTCGACGTTGCTCGTCGCCAAGAAGTTGGGCATCACGATCAGATGGTAGCTAGTGTTCTGCAGCGCCTTTGCGATGCCGTACATGATCGAGGTGCCGAACCCGAGCACCTCCTCGTGAGGGTCGAGCAGGATGCTGATGACGTTGGTCCGGCCGGTCTTGAGACGCTGGGCCGCGCGGTCTGGCTGGTAGCCGATATCGCGGGCCACCCGGTGCACGCGCTGCCGCGTTTCCAGCGAAATCTGGGGCGCGTCGGACAGCGCCCGCGACACCGTGGGCACGGCAAGGCCAGTCAGATCGGCGATGGTTCTGAGCGTCGGCTTGGCACGCCCGGTCTTCTGGCCGGGAGAGGGTGTGTCGTCGGTCAATTGGGCGATCCCGCGATAGGTAAGTCCGCGCAATCTAACGTTCAGCATGGCCTTTCGCAATCCGCTTGTGCAAACGATTTAAATGCTGCAATGCATAAATATGCTGCGCTGCGAGAAGGCAAAATTGCCGTAAAATTCCCCGCAAAGCATAGCATATTAGCTGACCTCAGCAGGCACTTGACGGCGATGCATTTATAACGTTTTAAATTGTCAGCGGCCGGGAGGCCGCGACAAATTCGCTGACCGTCAAAGGACGGAGGGCGGGGTCGGCAGGAGGGTCCTGCTTGCGACTACTTGTGAAACGGGAGGAAGACGATGCGCAAGTTTATGATGACAACGGCGGTGGCTGCATTGACGGCGGCGAGCTTCGGCTCGGCGCATGCCGCCGACGTCAAGGAAGTCCAGATGCTTCACTGGTGGACGTCTGGCGGCGAGGCGGCAGCGCTCAACGTGCTGAAGGGCGATCTCGCCAAGGAAGGCTTTGCCTGGAAGGACGTGCCGGTCGCCGGCGGCGGCGGTGACGCTGCGATGACCGCTCTCAAGGCAATGGTCGCGGCAGGAACCTATCCGACCGCTTCGCAGATGCTGGGTTATACCGTTCTTGACTACGCCGCTGCCGGCGTCATGGGCGATCTTACCGAAACGGCGGTCAAGGAAGGCTGGGACAAATCGGTTCCCGCAGCGCTGCAGAAGTTCTCCGTTTATAACGGCAAGTGGGTCGCGGCTCCGGTCAACGTCCACTCGGTCAACTGGCTGTGGATCAACAAGGCCGTCATGGACAAGATCGGCGGCACCCAGCCGAAGACCTTCGACGACCTGATCGCTCTGCTCGACAAGGCCAAGGCAGCCGGCGTCGTCCCGCTCGCGCTGGGCGGCCAGAACTGGCAGGAAGCCACGATGTTCGACTCCATCGTCCTTTCGACGGGCGGACCGGAGTTCTACAAGAAGGCGTTCAACGACCTCGACGAGGCATCGCTGAAGTCCGACACGATGAAGAAGTCGTTCGACAACCTCGCCACGATCGTCAAATACGTCGACCCGAACTTCTCGGGCCGCGACTGGAACCTTGCGACCGCGATGGTCATCAAGGGCGATGCGCTTGTCCAGGTCATGGGCGATTGGGCGAAGGGTGAATTCGTCGCCGCCAAGAAAACCCCGGACAAGGATTTCCTGTGCTACCGGTTCCCGGGCACGGACGGCAGCGTGATCTATAACTCCGACATGTTCGGCATGTTCAACGTGCCGGAAGACCGCAAGGCCGCTCAGGTAGCGCTCGCCACGGCGACGCTGTCAAAGAGCTTCCAGTCGGCCTTCAACGTCGTCAAGGGTTCGGTTCCGGCCCGTACCGACGTTCCGGATACCGCCTTCGACGCATGCGGCAAGAAGGGCATCGCCGACCTCAAGGCTGCCAACGATGGCGGCACGCTGTTCGGCTCGCTGGCGCAGGGTTATGGCGCACCGCCAGCCGTCGCCAACGCCTATAAGGACGTCGTCTCCAAGTTCGTCCACGGCCAGATCAAGACGTCCGACCAGGCCGTCGAGGAACTCGTCAAGGCGATCAACGACGCCAAGTAATCGTCTTATCCGACAGGATCCTTCCCCGCTTCGGCGGGGAAGGCTTGATACCGGACGACGACCCGGGGAAGGAATGAACTCGTGAGCACCGTAGCAACCCCCGAAATCAACGTGACAGCGCAAGGCGCGACGCGCCATTCCATTCGCGGGCGCCTGCAGGAGGCGCTGCCGAAGATCGTGCTTGCGCCGAGCTTCGTGATTACGCTCGTCTTCGTCTACGGCTTCATCGTCTGGACGGCCTACCTATCCTTTACCAATTCCAAGACGTTTCCCTCCTACGTGCTGACTGGGCCTCGCGCCTATCAACGCCTATGGAACTGGACCTTCGAGAGCGATCCGCCGTCGAGCTGGTACACCTCGGTCACCAACATGGGGATATTCGGCGTCCTCTACATCGGCATCTGCCTGGGGCTCGGCCTTTTCCTCGCGATCCTTCTCGATCAGAAGATCCGCGGCGAAGGCTTGCTGCGCCCGATCTATCTTTACCCGATGGCGCTGTCGTTCATCGTGACCGGCGTCGCCTGGAAATGGTTCCTCGATCCGGGCCTCGGGCTTGAGCAGACGTTGCATCATCTCGGCTGGACGAGCTTCCACTTCGATTGGATCAAGAACAAGGATTTCGTCATCTATACCGTCGTCATCGCCGGTGTCTGGCAGGCGTCCGGCTTCATCATGGCGATGTTTCTCGCGGGGCTGCGCGGCATCGACGGCGAGATCATGAAAGCGGCGCAGATCGATGGTGCCACGACCGTGCAGCTCTATCGCCGCATCGTCATCCCGATGCTGCGGCCGGTTTTCCTTTCCGCCTTCATCGTCCTTGCCCATATGGCGATCAAGTCCTATGACCTGGTCGTGGCGTTGACGAGCGGGGGCCCTGGCGGCTCTGCCTGGCTGCCGTCCAACTTCATGTACGAATATACCTTCAAGCGCAACGAGATGGCGGTCGGCTCGGCGAGCGCGATCATCATGTTGATGACGATCTCGGCCATCATTGTTCCCTACCTCTATTCCGAACTGCGGGAGAAAGCGCGATGAGCGCGGTCGTATCATCAAGCGCGCCCGGGCGCGCAGCCGGCTCAAAAATCCTGACGCGTGTCGTTATCTACGGCCTGCTCGCCTTCTTCGCGATCGTCTACCTGATGCCGCTTTTCGTGATGCTGGTGACGTCGTTCAAGACCATGGACGAGATCCAGAACGGCAACATGCTGGCGCTGCCGGCATCGCCGACCATCGAGCCGTGGTTCAAGGCCTGGGGCGAGTCCTGCGTCGGGCTCACCTGCGCTGGCATCAAGGGTTATTTCTGGAATTCCATCAAGATGGTGGTTCCAGCCGTGCTGATCTCGACGCTTCTCGGCGCGCTGAATGGCTATGTGCTGACCAAATGGCGTTTCCCCGGCCACACGCTGGTCTTTGCGCTGATGCTGTTTGCATGCTTCATTCCGTTCCAGTCGGTGCTGCTGCCGATGGCGACCATCCTCGGCAGCCTCGGGCGCTTCGGCATGACCCTGCAGAACGCCACCGGCTCGTCCTTCGGCTTCGGCAATCAGACGGTCAACCTGGTCTTCGTCCACGTGGTCTACGGTCTCGGTTTCACGACGCTGTTCTTCCGCAATTTCTATGAGGCTTTCCCGACCGAACTGGTGAAGGCCGCACAGGTCGATGGCGCCGGCTTTTTCCAGATCTTCTGGCGCATCATGCTGCCGAACTCGCTGCCGATCATCGTCGTCACGGTGATCTATCAGTTCACCAACATCTGGAACGACTTCCTGTTCGCCTCGGCCTATGCCGGCACGGGCGAGTCGATGCCGATGACCGTTGCGCTCAACAATGTCGTCAACACCTCAACGGGCGTCGTCGAATACAACGTCAACATGGCAGCGGCGATGATCGCCGCCATGCCCACGCTCCTCGTCTATATCCTCGCCGGCCGCTATTTCGTACGCGGACTGATGGCGGGCGCCGTCAAAGGATGATCCATGGCTTTCCTCGAAATCGCTGGTCTCAAGAAGCGCTTCGGCGCGGTGGAAATCCTCAAGGGCATCGACCTTGAACTTGAAAAGGGTGGCTTCCTCGTGCTCGTCGGCCCGTCGGGCTGCGGCAAGTCCACGCTGCTCAATACCATCGCCGGGCTCGAATCGATCACCGAAGGCGATATCCGCGTCGATGGCCGCACCATCGCGGATCTCCACCCCTCCAAGCGCGACATCGCCATGGTGTTCCAGAGCTACGCGCTCTATCCGAACATGACGGTCGCCGGTAACATTTCCTTCGGTATGGAGATGCGGGGCGTTCCCGCGGACGATCGCAAGAAGGCGATCGACAAGGTTGCCAAGGTGCTGCAGATCAGCCACCTGCTCGACCGCAAGCCGAGCCAGCTCTCCGGCGGCCAGCGCCAGCGCGTCGCCATGGGACGGGCGCTGGTGCGCGACCCCAAGCTCTTTCTCTTCGACGAACCGCTTTCCAACCTCGATGCCAAGCTGCGCGTCGACATGCGCATCGAGATCAAGCGCCTGCATCAGGCAACCGGCACGTCCATCGTCTACGTGACCCACGACCAGATCGAGGCAATGACGCTTGCCACAAAAATCGCGGTGATGCGCGACGGCGAGGTGCAGCAGTTCGGCACCCCGAGCGAAATCTACAACAATCCAGCCAATCTGTTCGTGGCCGATTTCATGGGCTCGCCGGCCATGAACCTCTTGGCGGCCACGATCGCCGGCGGCGGCAACGATCTTCACGTCTCCTTGGCGCGGCCCGATGCCGAGCCCTTGCGCCTGCCGGTATCGCAGGTGAACGGCCTTGCCGCCTACGCCGGCAAGGAGGTGGTGTTCGGTATCCGGCCGGAAGCGCTGACCGATCCTGACGGTGCGGACCGCAATGCCCGATCCCTGGTCGAAGGCGATTGCCTGATCGATGTCGTCGAGCCTGCCGGTTCCGACACGTTCGCCGTCACCAAGCTCGGCGGCAAGGAAGTGGTGGCGCGTCTGCGCGCCGACGCCCGCATCGCCACCGGCCAGACGGCACGGCTCGCCTTCAATCTCGACAAGGCGGTCTTTTTCGATCCGCAGAGCCAGCGCCGGATCGCGTAGGGATGAACGCCGATCCCGATATCGTTATCATCGGCTCGGGAATGGGCGGCGCCACCATCGCCTCCGCCCTCGCGCCGTCAGGTGCGAACATCCTGATCCTCGAGGCGGGAGAACGTCTCGAAGACCGGCCGGAAAACCGCGATCAGCGGGCGATCTTCCAGCTCGGTCATTTTCGCCCCAAGGAAACCTGGTACGAACGGGATGCCAAGGGGGTCGAGCGCGGCTTCAACCCCGGAAACTACTACAATGTCGGGGGCAATTCGAAATTCTACGGCGCGGTGCTGACGCGCTATCGCCGCGAGGATTTCGAGGAGATGCGCCATCTCCACGGCTTCTCTCCCGCCTGGCCGTTTCCGTATGAGGAACTGGAGCCTTGGTATAGCCGCGCCGAACAGCTCTATCAGGTGCGCGGCGCTCTCGGCGAAGACCCGACCGAGCCTCAGCACTCCACGGCCTATCCCTTTCCGCCTGTCCCTGACGAGCCGGCTATCGCCAGCGTACGAAAGCGCCTGAAACAGAACGGCATGCACCCCTTCTCGTTGCCGCTCGGCGTCGATATCGACCGCTGGCTGGCGAAAGGACGGACGCCCTGGGACGCGCATCCGAACAGCTTCGACGGCAAGATGGATGCCGAGACCGTGGCGCTCACACAGGCGCTGCAGCATCCCAATGTGCGGCTGAAGACCGGTGCGCGCGTCACCCGCCTGACGACGGCCGCCGACGGCCGGACAATCGAGGCCGTGCACTACGCGTCCTTCGACAAGGAGCGCACCTTGCGGCCGAAGCTGGTCATCCTTTCAGCCGGAGCCGTGCAATCGGCGGCACTCCTGCTGCGCTCGGCGAACGAGGCCAATCCGCGCGGCCTTGCCAATCGCTCCGATCAGGTCGGCCGGAATTTCATGAACCACAACTCGTCGGCGGTGCTTGCGATATCGCCGAGCTACCGCAACGACGCGGTCTATCAGAAAAGCTTCGGCTTCAACGATTTCTATCTGTCCGACGGCGAGGGCGGGCCGCCGCTCGGCAATGTGCAATTGCTGGGTCGCATCTCGGGGACGATCCTCAAGGGCAACATGCCAAGGGTCCCGCAGACGCTCCTCAACTGGATCTCGGCGCACGCCATCGATTTCTACGCCATGAGCGAGGATCTACCCTCGCCTGAAAGCCGCATCATGGTCGATGGCGACCGCATCGTCCTGCAATGGGTGCGCACGAACTGGCAGGCGCATCTCGATCTGGTCAGCAAGCTTAAGGGCGTGCTCCGAAAGGCGGGTTTTCCGATCGTCCTTTCGCGGCCCTTCGACAAGCGCACGCCGTCGCACCAGTGCGGCACGGTGCGCATCGGCAACGACCCGGCAGCAGCGCCGCTCGACATCAATTGCCGGGCCTTCGACCACCCCAACCTCTTCGTCGTCGATGCGAGCTTCTTGCCCACGTCCGCCGCCGTCAATCCGGCACTGACGGTTGCCGCGCAGGCGCTGCGCGTGGCCGAGCACATTGCGAATGAGGATTTGCGGTCATGAGTGCGCGTCGTCCAGTCGCGGTCGTCACTGGTGGCCGCAGAGGCATCGGGCTTGGGATCGCGAGATCACTTGCGAAGGCGGGCTTCGATCTCGCGATCACCGGCATCGAGGCGGATGCGCCCGACGCCGTGCTGAGCGAGCTTTGCGAAATGGGCGGTCGCGTGATCTATCTGCAGGCCGATCTTTCCGATGTCGCGGGCCACGCAAGAACGGCGGCTACAATTGAAGCCACGCTCGGCGGTATTGATTGCCTGGTCAACAATGCCGGGATGGGCGCCGTTGAACGCGGCGATTTCCTCGCGCTGACGCCCGAGAATTTCGACCGGATCATCGACGTCAACCTGCGCGGTACCGTGTTTTTCACGCAGGCGGTGGTCGGTGCGATGCTTGCCGGTGGCGGCGGCGAACAGCCGCGCACCGTGATCAACATTACCTCTGTCTCGGCGTCGATGAGTTCGCCGGAGCGGCTGGATTATTGCATCAGCAAGGCGGCACTTTCCGCCTTCTCTCAGGGCCTGGCTCTCAGGCTCGCGGAGAGCGGCATTGCCGTCTTCGAGGTGCGCCCCGGCATCATCCGCAGCGACATGACTGCGAAGGTGGCGGAGAAATACGACGCGCTGATCGACGGCGGGCTGGTGCCGATGAAGCGCTGGGGCGAGGCGGGCGATGTCGGCGCGATCGTCGCGGCGCTGGCCAAGGGCGATTTCGGGTTCGCCACGGGTTCGGTGATGTCGGCCGACGGCGGGCTATCGATCGGGAGACTGTAGCCTCACCTCCCTCTCAAGGGGAGGGTGATTGAACAGACGACTTGAGGACCACAGCATGACATACGACTACATCATCACCGGTGCCGGGCCTGGCGGCTGCGTGCTCGCCAACCGCTTGAGCGAGGACCCGGCGGTCAAGGTGCTCTTGCTGGAAGCGGGCGGCGGAGACTGGAACCCGCTGTTTCATATGCCGGCCGGCTTTGCCAAGATGACGAAGGGTGTCGCCAGCTGGGGCTGGGAAACCGTACCACAGAAACACATGAAAGGCCGCGTCCTGCGCTATACCCAGGCGAAGGTGATCGGCGGCGGCTCGTCCATCAACGCGCAGCTCTATACGCGCGGCAACGCCGTCGACTACGACCTCTGGGCGCGCGAGGACGGCTGCGAGGGCTGGGACTATCGCAGCGTGCTTCCCTATTTCAAGCGCGCCGAGGACAACCAGCGCTTTGCCGACGACTATCATTCCTATGGCGGGCCGCTCGGGGTATCGATGCCCGTCTCGGCACTGCCGATCTGCGACGCCTATATCCGGGCCGGGCAGGAACTTGGCATTCCCTACAATCACGACTTCAACGGCAGGCAGCAGGCGGGCGTCGGCTTCTATCAGCTGACGCAGCGCGACCGGCGCCGTTCCTCGGCCTCGCTCGCCTATCTTTCGCCGATCCGCGATCGCAAGAACCTGACTGTCCGTACCGGCGCCCGCGTGGCGCGGATTGTGCTCGAAGGCCGCCGCGCGGTCGGCGTCGAGGTGGTGACCGGCAGCGGTTCCGAGATCATTCGGGCGGAACGCGAGGTGCTGGTTTCTTCGGGCGCCATCGGCTCGCCGAAGCTGCTCCTGCAATCCGGCATCGGCCCCGCCGACCACCTCAATTCGGTCGGCGTATCGGTGAAGCACGACCTTCCCGGCGTCGGCGGCAATCTTCAAGATCATCTCGATCTCTTCGTCATTTCCGAATGCACCGGCGACCACACCTACGACAACGTGGCAAAGCTGCACCGCACCCTCTGGGCCGGACTGCAATATGTGCTCTTCCGTTCCGGCCCCGTCGCCTCCTCGCTCTTCGAGACCGGCGGTTTCTGGTATGCCGACCCCGATGCGCGCTCCCCCGACATCCAGTTCCACCTCGGCCTCGGTTCCGGCATCGAGGCGGGCGTGGCGCGGCTGAAGAACGCCGGCGTGACGCTCAACTCCGCCTATCTCCATCCGCGCTCGCGCGGCACGGTGCGGCTCGCCTCCTCCGACCCCTCCGCAGCGCCCCTGATCGACCCGAACTACTGGAGCGATCCGCACGATATCAAGATGTCGCTGGAGGGCCTCCGGATCGCTCGCGAGATTCTGCAGCAGGATGCGCTGAAGCCTTTCGTGCTTGCCGAGCGCTTGCCCGGCGACAGCATCAAGACGGAGGAACAGCTGTTCGACTACGGCTGCGCCAATGCCAAGACCGATCATCACCCGGTCGGCACCTGCAAGATGGGCACCGATGCCGAGGCCGTCGTCGACCTCGAGCTGAAGGTGCGGGGGCTGGAGGGTCTTCGCGTCTGCGACAGCTCGGTAATGCCGCGCGTGCCGTCCTGCAACACCAACGGTCCGACGATCATGGTGGGCGAAAAGGGCGCCGACATCATCCGCAATCGCGCGCCACTGCCGCCGACGATTTTTTCTTGGGAACGCAACGACACGCGGCCGAGGGCGCGGGCGGACGTCCGCTAGAGCCGTTCCAGGAAAAGTGTGAAACGGTTTTCCGTCCGGAACTGCGTGAAAACAAAAAGATAGAGCGGATCTGCGATTCAAAGAAAAGCTGATCTCTCTAAGGGAACTGACCCGCTGCCACAAAACGGGCTTAGGCGGTTGACCTCCAACCAGGTCGTCCAGCGTCACTCCCGACGATGAGGCATTCGTGACTTTTGCCGAGGCATTGCCAAGAGAATTGCGGCTCTCCCGTCGCCTTCCTTGGATCGAGCCATATATTGCCGGCAAGGTGTCAGGGTTTGGCACGACGCTTCCTCGATGCTCGGGCGCAGGCGGAAATCGAAACCAAGGAGGATGGCATGCAAATCAATCGTACAGGTTCGGCCCGGTGGGCAGGTGGCTTCAAGGACGGAAAAGGGCAGATTTCGACGCAGAGCGGCGCGCTCAAGGAGTATCCCTACGGCTATGCGGCGCGGTTCGAGGGTGTTCCCGGCACCAACCCCGAGGAGTTGATCGGCGCTGCCCATGCGGGTTGCTTTACGATGGCGCTATCGGCTGTTCTTGGCGAAGCCAACCTCAAGGCCGACAGCATGGAGACGACGGCAAAAGTGACACTGGAAAGTGTGGAAGGCGGCTTTGCCATCACCGCGATCCATCTGACGCTCGTCGCCAGAATTCCCGGCACCGACGAAGCGACCTTCAAGGAACTCGCCGGCAAGGCTAAGGCTGGCTGCCCCGTTTCCAAGGCGCTTTCAGCCGTTCCGATCACGCTCGACGCGCGGCTTGGCTGACGTACCGGCAGACGACATGACGCCGGACCTTCGATGGTCCGGCGTATTCGTGCAATATTACTTCTCTGTTTTCAAAGGGATGTCGGCAGCTCCCTTCATTTTCCTAAAATACTCGGGCACTATCCCTGCCGTCTACTTCAACGGGTCAAAGGGGTGCGTGAATGTCGGGTCTTCTTCTGTTTCATGTAGCAATCAGCTTGGTCGCGATTGTCAGCGGTTTTCCAGTTGTCTACGGATTTCTTACAGCAAGGCGTTATGAGCGTTGGACGCTCATCTTCATGGTCACCACGATCGCGACGTTGGTCACCGGTTTCATGTTTCCCTACAACGGCTTCACGCCTGCGATCGGCGTCGGTATCCTCTGTACCGCCATCTTCATTCCGACCGCTGCTGCACGCTATGTCTTCCGCATGGCGGGCGGCTGGCGACGGGTCTTCGTGATCGGCAGCCTCGTCCTCTTTTACTTCAACTGTTTCGTCTTGATCGCACAGTCCTTCCAGAAGGTACCGGCGCTGAACGCGCTTGCGCCGACCGGCAGCGAACCTCCGTTCGCGATCTCCCAGGCGGTGCTGCTGGTGGTCTTCCTTATCGTCGGGTTCTTGAGCGTCCGGCGTTCCCGCGCCGCAGTGCTCGGCCTCTAATATCGATCTCACCACGACGAACGAAGCGGCTTTCCCAGCCGCTTCGTTGACATGTGAGCATTTACGGATTATGACTGACGAAAATTGAAAATCGTCACTCATCATTCGGAGTGCTTGCCGTGAGCGGTCTTCTTGACATCAGCATCGATCCGACGCGTCAGGAGAACGTGACGCGCATTCTCGATTCCGCCGAGCGGCTCTTCCGTCACTACGGCTACGGCAAGACGACGGTCGCCGACGTCGCGCGCGATCTCGGCATGTCCACGGCGAACATCTATCGCTTCTTTGCCTCGAAGACGGAAATCCACCAGGCCGTCTGCGGTCGCATGCTCGAGTTGAGCTACCGCATGGCCCTTGAGATTTCGCGCATGCCTGTCAGCGCCTCGGAGCGGCTGCGGCAATATCTGCTTGCCCAGTACAAGATGACCGTCGAAACCATGCTCGATGAGGAGAAGGTGCACGAGATGGTCGTCGTCGCCATCGAGCGCGACTGGCACGTAATCGAGAAGCACGTCGATCGTATCCACGAGATCATGGCGAATATCATCGCCGAGGGGATCGCCGCCGGCGAATTCGCCGAGCAGGACCCGCAGGTGGCGTCGATGAACTTCGGAGCGGCAACGGTGACGCTTTGTCATCCGCAGATGGTCGCCCAGTGCCTTGCCAAACAGAACCGCGCCGCCCCCGAGGACCTGATCGACTACGTCATCAGAGCCCTGAAAGCGTAAGCACCGCGCGCATCAGCCAAACAGATCGATTGAGGAACATGCCATGTCGTCGCTCAGGACCGTGAATTTTTCGTCGTTGGCGGGCATTGCGCTTGCAGCCGGCATGGCGCTGCTTTCGGCCGGCTGCAACGAGAAGCAGGCCGAAAACAAAGAGGTCGTCCGGCCGGTCAAGGTGGTCGAGATCGCCAAGATGGAAACCGTCCGCCGCCTCGACTATTCCGGTTCCGTGAAGGCGCGGACGGACATGAACCTGGGCTTCCGCGTCGCGGGCAAGATTGTCGAGCGCCGTGTCGACATCGGGCAGCAGGTGAAACCGGGCGATGTGCTGGCGCGGATCGATTCCACCGACTACGAGCTTGCCGTGCGCCGCGCCGAGGCAGCACTTGCCTCGACCGACAAGCAGGTGCAGACCACCGCGCTGGCGCGCACCCGCGCCGAACAGCTCCTCAGCAACAACGTCGCGCCGAAATCGCAGGTCGAACAGGCCGAGCTTGGCTATGAGCAGGCGGTATCCGCTCGCGATACCGCCCGCTCGGCACTTGCCGAGGCTAAAAACCAGGTTGCCTATGCAAATCTCACGTCCGATCTCAGCGGCATCGTGACCGCCGTCGCGGCTGACGTCGGGCAGGTGGTCGGCTCGGGCACGCCGGTCGTGACGGTCGCCGTCGACGGCGAAAAGGAAGTACAGATCGCCGTTCCCGAAATGGATATCGCGCAGTTCAAACCCGGCAAGGTGGTCAAATCCCGCTTCTGGTCGGATGCCGCACTGGTTCTTGGCGGCAAGGTTCGGGAGGTCGCCGGCAGCGCCGACCCGCAGTCGCGCACGTTCACAGTCCGCGTCAGCCTGCCGGCCGACCCGCGTGTCTTGCTCGGCATGACGGCAACGATCGAAGCCGAGGCCGAGAATACCCCCTTCGTCTCCGTGCCCTTGAGCGCGCTGGCGGAGAAGGACGGCGCGCAAATCGTCTGGGTCGTCGATCGGAAGGCGGACACCGTGCATGCGCGGCCGATCAAGACCGGCGCGTTTTCCGATGACGGCGTGCGCGTATCGGCGGGACTGTCGGCCGGCGATCTCGTGGTCGCGGCGGGCACGCAATTCATGAACGAGAACATGAAGGTGAAGCTGCCGTCCGCCGCCGGCGAGCAGTCCGCCGCCGCCGAGACGGGCGATCAAGCCGCCTCGGGTGTCGTGCGCTGACCGACGCCAGGATGGGAGTGAGATCATGACCAGCGTTTCCAACGAGAAGCAGTCCTTCAACCTGTCGCGCTGGGCGATTGCCCATCCGAGCATTGCCCGGTTCCTCTTCGGGCTGATCATCATCGCGGGCCTCCTGGGGCTGACCCATATGGGCCAGAAGGAAGACCCGGACTTCACCTTCCGCGTCATGGTGGTGCAGGCCGTTTGGCCGGGCGCCTCGATCGACGACATGCAGGATCAGGTGGTCAACAAGATCGAGCGCAAGCTGCAGGAAACGCCGCATCTCGATTTCGTCCGCTCCTACACGCGCGCCGGCAGCGCCATCATCACCCTCCAGGTCAAGGGTGACACCAATGCGGAAGAGGTGAAGGACGCCTTCTATCAGGTGCGCAAGAAGGTGGGCGACATCTCCGGCGAACTGCCGGACGGACTGTTGGGGCCCTACTTCAACGATGAATTCGGCGACACCTTCATCACGCTGCACGCCATCAGCGGCGACGGCTACAGCTATCCGGAGCTGAAGAAATTCGCGATCCAGGCGCGCGACATGCTGCTGTCGACGCCTGGCGTCGAGAAGGCGGTGATCATCGGCGACCAGCCGGAGAAAATCTATATCGACGTCTCCTCCAAGGTGCTCGCCGAGCGCGGGTTGACGCTTCAGGACCTGCGAAACGCCATTGCCGGGCAGAACAGCGTCGATCCGGCAGGCTCGGTCGAAACCGGCATCCGTTCGGTGCGCATCTCGGTCGGCGGCGATGTCGCCAAGGTGGACGACATCCGCGAACTCCGTCTGAAGGCCGGCGGGCAGGTGACCCGGCTCGGAGATATCGCAACGGTGACGTCGGGCCTCGCCGATCCCTATACCGGCAAGTTTCTGTACAATGGCCACGAGAGCGTGCAGCTGGGCGTGGTCATGGCCAAGGGCAACAAGGTCACCGACGTCGGCAAGGCGGTCGAGGCGACCTATGAGCGCTTCGTGTCCTCGCTGCCGCTCGGCGTCTCGGTCGACCAGATCGCCAACCAGCCCGACGTCGTGACCGACGCAGTCAGCGAGTTCATGCATGCGCTGGCGGAAGCGCTGATCATCGTGCTCGTCGTCTCGTTTGTGTCGATCGGCTGGCGTTCGGGCCTCGTGATCGCGATCGCCATCCCGCTGGTGCTGGCCGCGACTTTCGCCATCATGTACGAGCTCGGCATTGATCTCCAGCGCATCTCGCTCGGCGCGCTGATCATCGCGCTCGGCCTGCTTGTCGATGACGCGATGATCGTCGTCGAGCTGATGGAGCGCAAGCTGGAGGAGGGGCTGGTCAAGCTCGACGCGGCGACCTTCGCCTATACCTCCACCGCTTTTCCGATGCTGACCGGCACGCTGATCACGACGGCAGGCTTCATCCCCGTCGGCTTTGCGGCCTCGACCGCCGGCGAATATGTGCGCTCGCTGTTTTATGTGGTCGGCATCGCGCTCGTCACGTCATGGTTCGTGGCGGTCTACTTTACCCCATGGCTCGGCTACATGATCCTGAAGCAGCGCCATCACGCCGGCAATCACCATGATGTTTTCGATACGCGCTTCTACCGGCGCCTGCGCGGCAGCGTTGCCTGGGCGGTGCGCCACAGGGCGATCGTATTGGTGCTGACGCTCGCAACCTTCATGGGCAGCCTCTACGCCTTCACGTTCATCCCGCAGAATTTCTTCCCGCAATCGTCGCGGCCGGAAATCCTGGTGGACCTCTGGCTGCCCGAGGGCACCAGCATCACGGAGGTCGAAAAGCAGGCTCGCGCGCTGGAAGCCCGCATGGCTGATGACAACGACAAGCGCTTCATCGCCACCTATATCGGCCAGGGCGCGCCGCGCTTCTTCCTGCCGCTCGACCAGCAGCTGACCAACCCGAACTTCGCCCAGCTGCTGGTGATGGCCAAGGACGAACCGGCGCGGGAACGCCTGATTGTCAAGCTCAGGGCCATTCTTGCCGAAGATTTCCCCTCGATCCGCGCAAAGGTCGACCGGCTGTTCCTCGGCCCGCCAACCGGCTGGCCGGTGCAGATGCGGGTGATGGGTCCCGACCGGCAGGAGGTTCGGCGCATCGCCGACGAGGTGAAGCAACGCTTCTCCGCCGATCCGCAGCTCGGCGCCGTCCATGACGACTGGCTGGAGCCGGTACCGGCCATGAAGCTGGTCATCGACCAGGATCGTGCCCGCATGCTTGGCGTCACCTCGCAACGCATCCGCCAGATGCTGCAGGCAACCATGTCCGGCGCGCCGCTCGGCGACTATCGCGACGGCGAGGAGACGGTGTCCATCGTGGCGCGCGAGCCCGAGCAAAGCCGCCACCTGCTGTCGGCGGTCAATTCCGTCTATATCCCGACGGATAACGGTGCCTTCGTGCCGCTGTCCCAGGTTGCCAAGGTGGTGCCGGTCCTCGAACAGGGCATCGAATGGCGCCGCGATCGTCTGCCGACGATCACCGTGCGCGGGACATTGCCGGACGGCGTTCAATCCAATGATGTCGTGACGAAGCTCTATAGCGGCATGCAGGATCTGCGCGACAGCCTGCCGGCCGGCTACAAGGTCGAGATCCAGGGCGGGCCTGAGGACTCGGTGGAAAGCCAGGCTTCGATCGCCGCCAAGGCGCCGATCATGCTGCTCGTCATCGTCGTGCTTCTGATGGCGCAGCTGCAGCACTTCGGCAAGGCGATGCTGGTGCTCGCCACCGGCCCGCTCGGCATCATCGGCGCGGCGGCGGCTCTCTTGATCAGTGGCGCCCCCTTCGGCTTCGTTGCCATCCTCGGCGTCATCGCGTTGCTCGGCATCATCATCCGCAACTCGATCATTCTCGTCGATCAGATCGATCAGGACATCGCCGTCGGCATGGAACGGCAGGAAGCGATCATCGGTTCGGCTGTGCGCCGCTTCCGGCCGATCATGTTGACGGCGCTGACGGCTGTTCTGGCGCTGATCCCGATCTCGCGAGGCGTGTTCTGGGGACCGCTCGCTTACGCCATGATGGGCGGCATTCTGGTGGCGACCGTGCTCACGATCTTCGTGCTGCCGGCCGGCTATGCGCTGTTCTTCGGTCGCGAGCCGAAGAAGCATGCCGCAGATCCGGTAGCCGACGTGGCGCCTGACGCAGCCGAGGGCGCACCCATCCGGGCAATCGCCGCGGAATAATTGGCCACGGTTCACCCAAGGAAAGCCCGGGCCACGCTGCCGGGCTTTTCATCGTGAATTCTGCCCCAAAACGGGCACGTTTGGTCTGTGCGAATGCATCCTGAGATTGTTAGATCGGGCACTGTGCATCGCAGGAGAGACGAAAATTCCATTATAGTTAATTCTAATATGGATTGTTGCGGAAGCAACGATTTCTCTCATAGGTAATCGATTTCACAATTGTGACCAACATTCGCACTATCTAGAACACATATTCGGCGGATATAAATAAATCCGGCTTTTATCCGGCAGTATCAGGTGGATTTATTTCCCTGCCGCCGGTTGTCCTATTGTCATTATTGTGAATGATATTGGCATGAGGGGGAGTTCAATTATGCCGCCAGGGAGAGGTATCCGAAATCATTGATCGGACAATTTATGACGACTAGTATCTGTAGCCCGCGTAACGGCGTTGCCGTGGTTCTGATGTTCCTCTCGAGCTGTACTTACCTACCGCGTTCGGGCCCTGATTCGCAGGCCATCGACCGCGCCGCCGCCGTCAAGGTCACAACGAAGAACCGCAGAGCCGGAATTGACTACGTTCTGATTGATCTTAGCAAGAACACGCTCTCCTATTTCGACGAGAAGTCGTCGCGCTCGTTGCGGTCCAGCTTCGGTGGGGGCAAGGGCGGTCCGCCGGACATTCCGCTTGGGTTTGGCGATGTCGTCGAGGTGTCGATCTTCGAAGCGCAGTCGGGCGGGCTTTTCATCCCCTCCGATGCGGGTAGCCGTCCGGGGAACTTTATCACGCTGCCAAACCAGACTATCGACCGCAGCGGCAATGTGACCGTGCCCTATGCCGGGCGCGTGAAGGCGGCTGGGCGAACGAAGGAAGAGGTCGAGCGCGATATCGAAGCCAAGCTTTCCAACCGCGCCATCGAACCGCAGGTGGTCGTCACGACCGTGACGCGCAATTCGAGCCAGGTGGCCGTGCTCGGAGACGTCAACGCGCCCAAGAAGGTGGAACTCACCTCGTCCGGCGATCGGATTCTCGATGTCCTTTCGGAAGCAGGCGGATTGTCGACACCGGCGCTCGAGACCAACGTCACCCTTCAGCGTCGCGGCCGGACCGCAACGATTGCCTACGAGGCGCTTTTGAAGAATCCGGCGGAAAACATTTATGTCGCCCCCGACGATACGGTTTTCGCCGATCACCAGCGACGCACCTTCGTCGCCTTCGGTGCCAACGACCAGAATGGCCGCTTCGATTTCGAAAACACCGACCTGTCTCTGGCGGACGGCTTGGCAAAGGCCGGCGGAATGCGTGACCAGCAGGCTAATCCGGCCGAGGTCGTCGTCTACCGCCAGGTGGATCGGAGCGCACTGGAACACATGAAGCTCAATGTTTCCGCGTTCCGCGGCGACAAGGTCCCCGTCGTCTTCCGGGCCAACCTGCGGGACCCCTCTGGCTTCTTTGCCGCGCAGAAGTTCGCGCTTGCCGACAAGGACATCCTCTATACGTCGAATTCCGGCTCGGTCGAGCTGCTGAAATTCCTCGACATCGCCAACGCCGTCACCTCGACGGCATCCGGCACGTCGAACGTCGTCATCGATACGCGGGATGCGGCAAATTAAAGCTATTCCAGAAAAACCGCGCCACGCTTTTCCTGGGATTGCTCTATCGTTCAGCGCCTGTCGCCGAGATAGTGGAAGAGGGTCTGCTTCCACCGTTCGTCGTGAATTGCCTCGAGCAGGGCAACGTCGATCGCCTTGCGGTATTTGCTGCCGGTCGGCATGGCGATCCCGTAACTCTGGGGATCGAAGACGGTATCGAGAACGTCGAGCGATCCTGAATATTGCTGTTCGACATTCCAGATCAGCAGCGGCTTGTCATAGACGAACGCGTCGATCGCGCCGGCATTGAGTGCACCGAGACCTTCCTGAATGCTGGCGAAACCGCGATAGCGGATGTGCTCGCTCTCGAGGAAGCCGATCGTTGCCGATCCCGCTAGCGCCCCGACACGCACGCGCGGCAAATCCTCGACGCCATTGACCAGGCCGCGGATCTGGCGCGTCGTCAGCGCCGAGGTGACACTCGCGGTGAATATGGCGATGGTGATGATGGATACCACCATCCAGATAATCGCAAGACCACGGCCGGCAAGCGTTTTTGGTCCGCGGTGACCGGTGCTTGCTTGCGTCATCGCCTCGGCCGACCACCAGATGCTTGCGCCGAGGCCCCTGGCGGCGCCGCCGCCGAAATCGTCGTTGTGGCGACGTTCGAAGACCCATATCAACGCGCCGACCAGGAGCGCGATGCCGATCAGCGCGCCTGCCGCCTGCAGAAAGCCGAAGGATGTCATGGTATTGATGATCTCGCGCCAGATCGACGCATTGCGCGTGGAGACCGCGATGCCGAGGCCGGTGTCGTAGAAAGGCTGCGAGAAGTCGATGCTGCGCTCACGATCGGCGGTGATCGTGATGGCGGCAATCGAGAGATCATAGTCGCGCCGCGCCGTTCCATCGACGAGGTCCTGCACGGAGGCCTCTTCAGCAAGGCGAAACTGCACACCAAGCTTGCCGGCGATTTGCTGCCAGAGCTCGATGGAGATACCCGTCCACACGCCGTTCAGATCCTTCATGGCAAAAGGGGGCGCCACCTTCGTGCCAACGACGAGCTCACGCTCCGGGAAATCGGAGGACTGGCTTTTG
This sequence comes from Rhizobium sp. RAF56, assembly GCF_052113965.1. NCBI lineage: Bacteria > Pseudomonadati > Pseudomonadota > Alphaproteobacteria > Hyphomicrobiales > Rhizobiaceae > Rhizobium > Rhizobium sp. RAF56. Next base: position 167,019 of record NZ_JBFRDU010000004.1, on the reverse strand, counting down.
ACGGTCTGCGCTGTCTGCGGCTCCTCGGACCCAGGGCTGGCCTCCTGCGCCACGGCCGTCATGACGGTGGTGATCACCGCCAAGATCACGATCACAAGCAGACGCGCGCTCGAGAACGCGCAGCCTTTACATGCCAAGGCATCCCCCCTCATGCTCTATCTCCTCCCATCCCGGGCAATGTGTACCAGATGCTGGCGAAAGAAAGCCCAGGCCCTGGTCGGAACAGCTTATTCAGATGGCGAGGAATACGATTGCGACAATAGGCAACACAACGACTTGAAAACAGGCTGATCGAAAGATTTGCTGGGAAGGCCGCTTGGCGCAGCGAAATGTCACAAACGCGATCACAGCGGGATTGCCGCCTCATTGGCCGCGATAGGAGGGATTGGATGTCAAAGCGCATCGACAAGTCGTGGATCGTTTTCGAAAGCATCGAGAACTCGGAAGCAAATCGATGCGTCGATCTCTTTCTTCGCCCCGACGGCACCTACGGCTTTGAGGAATTTCGCAGGGACCCCGAGGATGCGGGAGAGTGGACGGCGGTGCTTTACTACTCAGGCAAGCCCTATGTCTCCAAGGACGACGCTCTGACGGCGGCCAGGAGCGCGGTCATCTGGCTCGCGCAGAAACTCGGCAGCGGGGGGTAAAGTTTGATGGTGCCCAGAGCCGGAATCGAACCAGCGACACGCGGATTTTCAATCCGCTGCTCTACCAACTGAGCTATCTGGGCATCCTTGCTTCGTCCGTGTGGAAGGCTCGAAGAGCCTTGGCGGTTGGTTCGCCCCGGAAGCGAGCGGGGTTATAACATCTTGCTCGCCCATGTCCAGCGCCAAATGGATCTTTTTTGACGCGAATGAAAATTTTGCTGATTTTCCAACAAAATTAAGTGCTTGCCGGCGCAGGGCGTCTCATTCCTCGTCCGGATAGTCCGCCTTGGTTTCATCGTCGGCAACGGGAATGGCATAAGAGCCGGTCAGCCAGCGCGAAAGGTCGAGCGAGCGGCAACGGTCGGAGCAGAAGGGGTAGTGATCACGCGCCGAGGGGCGGCCGCATTCGACACAAGCGCGCGTCTTGCGCAACGGCTCCACCTTGGCCCCGAGCCCAATCCTGTCGTACTTCATCGCGATTATTCCTGCCAGTGTGCGTGGACGTCGTAGCCCTCGCCTGCAAGCAACAGCATCGTTTCATAAAGCGGCAATCCGACGACATTGCTGTAGGAGCCGACGAGCTTTTGCACGAACGCGCCTGCCAATCCCTGGATCGCGTAGGCGCCCGCCTTGCCGCGCCATTGGCCGGAGGCGATGTAGGTTTCGATGTCGAGCCCCGACAGCCGCTTGAAGCGTACCTTGGTCTCGACGACCTTCTGGCGCTGTTTGCGGTCCGGCGTGATCAGGCAGATGCCGGTATAGACCCAGTGTCCGCGGCCGGAGAGGAGATGCAGCGCCGAGGTCGCCTCGTCGACGAATTCCGCCTTGGGCAGAATGCGCCGACCCACGGCGACAACGGTGTCGGCCGCAAGGATGTAGCTTCCCTGCGCGGCGACATCGCTCTTGAGCGCCGCAAACGCCGCCTCGGCCTTCTCCGCCGACAGCCGCCGCGCCAGCGAACGCGGGTGCTCCGATTTCTTCGGAGTCTCGTCGATGTCCATCGGCATCAGCCACGCCGGCTCGACGCCCGCCTGCTTCAGCAGGTCAACGCGTCGCGGAGAGCCCGAGGCCAGTATCAGCTTGTGTTTCAGCGCCATGAAACCTCGACCGTCGCGGACGGGGATGGAGAGTGATCTCCCCCGCGAGCCATTCCCTTACTTGAAACGGTATGTGATGCGGCCTTTGGTCAGGTCGTAGGGCGTCATCTCGACCAGGACCTTGTCGCCGGCGAGAACGCGGATGCGGTTCTTGCGCATGCGGCCAGCCGTGTGAGCAATGATCTCGTGTTCGTTTTCAAGCTTCACGCGGAACGTCGCGTTGGGAAGCAGTTCGGTGACGACACCCGGAAATTCGAGGACTTCTTCTTTGGGCATTAAGGCTTTTCTTCCTGTGGGGTTGGGGCCGGGGCAGATGCCGCCGGAAATTTGCGCGGAAACTACACAATCAAGGTGCTTTTGTGAACCACGCACGCCAAGCTTTCTTCATTGTTTCACGCCGATTGCGCGGCAATACTGCTTCGGCGCGCAATCCTGGTCTCGATCAGCCGCTGCAGATGGTCGCGAACCTCGCGGTAGGCGTCCAGAATCTGGCTTCTAGTTCCCGTCGCGACACTGGGGTCGAGCGTCGGCCAGTACATCACGTCGACCGCGTTCGAACGCGTCAGTTCCAGTGCGGCATGGTGCGCCTCGGGTGCAAGCGTGATGATGAGGTCGAAGAAATCGTCCTCCAGCTCTTCGAGCGTCTGTGGTTGCCGGCGACCGAGGCTGAGCCCGACTTCATCGAGCACGATGTCGACGAAGGGGTCACGCTCGCCCCGGCGCACGCCCGCCGACATCACGTAGACACCCTTCGGCAAAATTCGGCGTGCCAGCGCCTCGGCCATTGGTGAGCGGATGGCGTTCATGCCGCACATGAAGAGGATCGAACTCGGCATCTTTTCGCCGCCCCCGATGACCTCTTGCGGTTCCATCGCCATCACCCGCGCCAGTAGAGCACGCAGACGAGCGTGAAGAGCCGCCGCGCGGTATCGAAGTCAAGGCCGATCTTGCCGTTCAGTCGATCCATCAAGGTCTGCGAGCCCTCGTTGTGGATCCCGCGCCGGCCCATGTCGATGGCTTCGATACGGCTCGGCGTCGCCGAACGGATGGCATCGTAGTAGCTTTCGCAGATGGTGAAATAGTCCTTCACGATCCGCCGGAACGGCGTCAGCGACAGAATATGCGTCGCCACGAGCCCGCCATCCTCGGTCCTGATGTCGAAGACGAGTTTGGAATCGACGAGCGAAAGGCCGAGGCGATAAGGCCCGCCGCCGTGGCCGGCCGGCTCGAAGCTGTTTTCCTCGATGAGGTCAAAGATGGCGACGGCGCGCTCGTGCTCGACGTCGGGCGTCGAGCGGCCGATCGTGTCGTCGAGCACCACATCGCTAAGCCGATAGTCGCCCCGCACCACGCGTCATCCTTCGAGATTGAGACGGATCGCCACCGACCGGGCATGGGCGTCGAGCCCTTCGGATTTGGCAAGCGCGATCGCCGCCGGCCCGAGCGCGCGCAGTTGATCGGGACCCAGCCGCAGGATGGAGCTGCGCTTGACGAAATCCAGCACCGAAAGGCCGGACGAAAAGCGCGCCGAACGCGCGGTCGGGAGTACATGGTTGCAGCCGCCGACATAGTCGCCGATGACTTCCGGCGTGTGACGGCCGATGAAGATCGACCCGGCGTTGCGGATGCCGGAAAGCAGCGCATCCGGGTCGTTGACGGCAAGTTCCAGATGTTCCGCCGCGATGCGATTGGCGAGCGGCAGGGCATCCTTCAGATCCGGGACGAGAATGAGGGCGCCGAAATCGCGCCAGCTCGCTGCAGCCGTTTCCGCGCGCGACAACAGCTTCAGCTGTCGTTCGACGGCCGCCTCGACCGCTTCGGCGAACGCCTTGTCGTCGGTGATCAGGATCGACTGCGCGCTGCGGTCATGCTCGGCCTGAGCGAGCAGGTCGGCAGCGATCCAGTCCGGATCGTTGTCCTTGTCGGCAATGACAAGGACTTCCGACGGGCCGGCGATCATGTCGATGCCGACGGTGCCGAAGACATGGCGTTTTGCGGCGGCGACATAGGCGTTGCCCGGGCCGGTGATCTTGGCGACCGGGGCGATCGTCTCCGTGCCATAGGCGAGTGCGGCCACGGCCTGAGCGCCGCCGATGCGATAGATCTCGGAGACGCCGGCAAGGCGCGCAGCCGCAAGCACCGCCGGATTAATCGCGCCGTTCATCGCCGGCACCACGATGACGATCCGCTCGACACCCGCGACCTTGGCGGGGACGGCGTTCATCAGGACCGAACTCGGGTAGCTTGCCGTTCCGCCCGGCACGTAAAGGCCGACCGCTTCGATCGCTGTCCAGCGCGAGCCGAGCCCGACGCCGAGTTCATCCTCGTAGATATCGTCCTTCGGCAGCTGGCGGCGATGGTGCGATTCGATCCTGACGGCCGCGACCTTCAGCGCGCCCAGCACCTCGTCCGGTACGGCCGTGACGGCTGCGTCGATCTCGGCTTCGGTCACGCGCATGGGGACGGTTGCGAAATCGATCTTGTCGAAGCGCAAGGAGTAGTCCGCAAGGGCGGCGTCGCCGCGCGCTCTCACATCGTCGATGATGGTGCGCACGACGGCGTTCACATCCTCCGAGACCTCGCGTTTCGTCGTCAGAAACGCTGCGAAGCGATGCTCGAAATCCGCCGATGCCTGATCAAGCCAGATAGCCAAAACCGAAATTCCCCGTAAGTGACGGCCGCAAGGAGGCGGCCGGTGTCAGTTCGCCCCCGGATGGCGGGGCAGACTAGCCGTTTCCCACGCTCCGCCGACATCCGCAAGTTGGACTTCGATGCATTCGACGTCGAGGGCGATGCTGGCGGTGCCGGCAAGCGACAGCTCGATCGTGCCTTCCGGCCCCTCTCCATTAGGCGTGAAACGGATCGCAAGCACCGACAGCACGTCGTCCAGGCGCCGACGATCGATGCCGCTGGTGCGCACCGCCTGCACGCGCTTGAAGACCAGCGCTGCGCGATGACGCTCGTAGGGCTTGCCCTTGCGTTCGGAAAGCTCCCAGTCGAAACGATTGGCCGCGACCGAGAACTGGCCGCCACGCGGCGTATAGGACATGTCCCTGACCTTGAAGACGGCGTCCTGCATATGCGCGGACACCACCTCCAGATCGTCGCCGTCGAGTGCCAAGAGCTTGAGATCAGCCATACTTACCCCGTTCCGGTTGCCGGTCGCAACGAAGACCGGCTCTTCTGGAAATAGGATGCGGTGCGGCAAGACGCAACCGGAGAATTGCGCCTTTCCCTCAAGGTGGTCGTTATTCGCTGATGCGCTCGACGATGGCGCCGCAGCGCGTCAGTTTTTCCTCGAGCCGTTCGAAGCCGCGGTCGAGATGATAGACCCGCGAAACGACGGTTTCGCCCTCGGCGGCAAGCCCGGCGATCACGAGCGAAACGGAGGCGCGCAGGTCGGTCGCCATGACCGGCGCGCCGCGCAAACGCTCGACACCCTCGATCTTGGCGGTCTGGCCGGAGAGCGAGATCCTCGCGCCAAGCCGGGCAAGTTCCTGCACATGCATGAACCGGTTCTCGAAAATCGTCTCGGTGATGTGCGAGGCGCCGGCCGAGCGCGTCATCAGCGCCATGAACTGCGCCTGCAGGTCGGTCGGGAAGCCGGGGAAGGGATCGGTGACGATATCGACCGGCTTGATGCCGCCGCCGTTTCGCCGAACGCGTATGCCGTTGTCGACGGAGGTGACGTTGGTGCCGGTCCGCCGCAGGGTTTCAATCGCCGTTTCGAGAAGGGAAGCGTCGGTGTTGTGCAGCGTGACGTCGCCGCCGGCCATGGCAACCGCCATCGCGTAGGTGCCGGTCTCGATGCGGTCGGGGAGCACCCGATGGCGCGCGCCCGACAGCGAGGTGACGCCTTCGATGGTGACGGTGCTCGTGCCGGCGCCGGAAATCTTCGCGCCCATGGCGTTCAGGCAATTGGCAAGATCCACCACTTCCGGCTCGCGAGCGGCGTTGCCGATCACGGTCGTGCCGCGGGCAAGCGTCGCCGCCATCATCAGCACATGCGTCGCGCCGACCGAGACCTTGGGGAAGGTATAGCGGGCGCCGATCAAGCCGCCCTTCGGAGCCGTCGCGTTGATGTAGCCGCCGTCGATTTCCATGGTGGCGCCGAGCGCCGCCAGGCTTTCGATGAAGAGATCAACCGGACGCGTGCCGATGGCGCAGCCGCCCGGCAGCGAAACACGCGCCTGGCCTTCGCGGGCAAGCAGCGGGCCGATGACCCAGAAGCTGGCGCGCATCTTGGCAACCAGTTCGTAAGGGGCTGTCGTGTCGGCGATCGTGCGGCAGGTGAAATGGATGGTGCGGGAATAGCCGTCTTCCTGGCGCTCGCGGCGGCCGTTGACGGCGACATCGACGCCATGATTGCCGAGGATGCGCATCAAAAGCTCGACATCGGCGAGATGCGGAACGTTTTCGAGCGTCAGCGTATCGCTGGTGAGCAGCGAGGCGATCATCAGCGGCAGAGCGGCGTTCTTGGCGCCGGAGATCGGGATGATGCCGTTGAGCGCGTTGCCGCCGACAATTCGAATGCGATCCATGTGCGATTACGGGCCGGGCCCGCCTTTCCTGGTAGTTCCGTGCTTAATATGAGGAACGAGTGATGTAGACGAATTTCCGCGGGGCTTCAATTCGGTTGGCGTCGAGCGCGACCTATCATTACGATTCGTCCATTTTTGCGGCGGGCAGCCCATCGGTCTCGTCCGCCTGGCCCGCGCGCCGGGCACGTACCTGCTGCTTTCGGCGCAAGAGATTGTCGCGCAGCTTCTCAGCGGCGCGAAGGCGCCGCTCTTCGGCGCGCCGGGCAACCTCTTCGGCCCTTAGCCGCTTGCCGTCTTGATCGTGCTCTCCTTGCATGCCGCCCGAAATAGCGCAAAATCAAGAGAACCGAAAGCCACCAACGCTTTTCCCAAGCGGAAAGCACGAAACTGCGATTTACGTCTTGCGCTGGCCCAAAAGCTGTGGCAATAGCCCCCTCGCTCAACACGGCGCACCAAATGCGTCGCGGAATGCTGCTATAGCTCAGGGGTAGAGCACTCCCTTGGTAAGGGAGAGGCCGAGAGTTCAAATCTCTCTAGCAGCACCATTCTTTCCCGACGGAACCCCAGATAGTCAGCTGAAATCAAGGCTTGAGAAGCGCCTCGCTGGTGCGCAGGTGGCACTGCAGATACCCCGTCCCATCAAGCATCCCCAAACCGGCCGGCCTGGTTAGCGCAGCGGGAAATTCTGAAATCAAGATCCCGCTCTCGACAACGGATGCGCCCCCCTCGCTGTGCCCGCCTCCGCAGGGCAATTTATTGCTCGAAGCGAGATTGTGCGCTAACGTCACGGGGCGTTTTCTTCCGCTTTATCCGCATGGACAGAGGGGTGCAGTCATGTTTGCTCCGCCGGTTGCAAAAGCACAGACGAAGGCAGCCGCAGGCCCGACTAGCAAGCCGCCGCTCGCACGCGCGCCCGTTCTATCGCACGACCGCCGAACGGTCGCACCGCAAGGGGCGAGCATTGCGGCGCTGGGTCCATCGGCGGACTTTTCCAAGATTCCGCTGTTCCCACAGGAGCGGGCAAGCCGATCCCCAGGGCGGGGCGTGCCTGGTGCACGCGACATGGAAGATGCGCCAAAAGGTGATGGAACCTCCTTGACCGATCAGGATGCCGGGGTGGATGTTGCTCCGCCCGCTGTCGTGCCCCAGCAAGTGGCACCGCCTGTGGCGCCACCGCCATTGGCGCTTGGCCCAACCGCCACGGTTCCGGCTCACATACGAGCGGCTTCATCGCCGGCAGGCATGCCCGACAGGATTCCCCCGAGGGTCGATACGCCAGTGGACGTCACCATCGCTGGTCTTGCCGTGCCCATGCGCGACGTGACCCTATCCATTGCAGGTGCTGGAGGTGGCAACGGCACCGCGACCATCAATGGCGCCGCCACGGCCGATTTAGGCGCGAGTGCGACCGTCAATTTGAGAGGAGTCGTCCAGACCACTCCGGGCAAGGCGGGAAATCTCGTGTTGGTAGCCAGCCTTGGCGGGACCAGACTTGCCACGAGCGCTGGTTTTTCAGTGTCTTCGATACCGCAAAACTGGTCTGTGACCTTAAAAGCCGCCGTCACTGGCACAGAACGTGGAATAGATGTGAACAATGACTGGAAATCGGATTCGGGCAATGTGGCCGATCTCGATCAGGCAATGCGTTCGGAACAAGTGCAGTACGGGGCTGGCACCGGCTGCTTCGCGGGTGTCACGGGAAACAACTCCGGCTACCGGGCGGCCAACAGTCCGCCGCTGGTTGATCACCATGCGGCCCCGATCGGCCTTTTGACCGGTGTCGGGACGATCGATGCCGAACAAACATTCATATTCAAAGACGATCGAACTGGGGCTGTTGACATACCGGCACGGAACTCCGGCTACAGATTGAGCCGCGTCGTCACCGCTCCAACCGCCGGCACGCTTTCCATCACCACGACAAAGACTGGAACCACGACGACGGCCAATGGATTTGCATCGGACGCTGGAGCGGGCGGCGCCACCAGCGGCCCACAAGCTGTCTAACTTTGTTCATAACACTGTCCAGGCCAACCAACATGCAGTCGTCTGAAGATGAAGGGAAGGCAGGTCGGGCAACGGAGCGCTCGCCTGAGTCCGGGATACATTGGCCCGGGTTATATATGAGACGAGGCGACGAGATTATCGATGCGTTGCCCGACGACATCGAGGTTGCCAAGAGTTACCCCGCCGCGGAAGACAAGGGAAAAGCGGTTGGCGGCACAAGGCTGACCATCCTTGCGAAGAAGAACCGTTATCGGGTCAACGAGGAAGTCCGCATCATTCACGTTCTGGAAGTCGTGGAACCCGGCCACAGGCTTTTCGTCATGGGGCCGAAGCCGATTTATGGCGAGTACATCGACGGGAACCCGGTGACGCCGGAAGAAGCCCCTGAAACGGTCTATGATGGACTTGTGCTCGACAGCCCAAACGTGGATTACAACTACGACATCACCTCATACAGTTTCCCCGAAACCGGTCGCCACCGAATTCACTGGCAGATCGGCGGGCTGCGTTCCAACACGCTGGAATTGGAGATCGTGGCTGCATGACCGCCTAGGTGCATGGATCGGTCGCCGGGGGCATTGTCACATTCAACAGACGCATCGTGCGGACTCGGTGGTAACAGCACGCGGGTCTGCAAATGCCATCTCGTTTTCAGGGCCTGTTTGCCCCGGATTTTGTAAGTGACCCGAAGTAAAACCCCTTCGTTCCGAACCTAATCAATTGTAGTTATTGACCAAATTAAGGTCGATCCATTAAACTAATTAATTCAACCCAAGTAATACTTTATCGCATCCTTGCGTTGCGATTCTAAGCTACAGAGCGATGTTCAACTAACGTGCGGTCCGTGGATGGCAAGCTTAGATCTGCAATCGGGAGCGGGGGAAGGCGCCGTGGAACTTTTCCGGACGTACTTTTTAAATATACCGCAATTCGCCATTACTTGGGGAATATTCTTTGGGGCGGGAATATTGTTATTCCTGGTTCAGTTGTGGCGCAATAGTGCAGAATTTTCGTTCAAGGAAATGTTCCGCCATTGCGTACCTTTCGATGTTGTTAAATCCAAAAGCTTCCATATGGATGTTATTATATATTTATGGAGAAAGTTGACGGATTTCATCTTCGTCGCTCCCGGTCTCGTCGTCATGGCGGTTGCGAGCAGCATGACAAGCGCATTTTTAAACTCTGTTTTTGCCGGATTTTCTCCCATGAGCGTCACTTATATTGTGACGTTTTCGTGCACGATCTTGATGTTCATCGCCACCGAGTTCGCCGACTATGTTGGGCATTATCTGGAGCACAAGGTACCCGCGCTTTGGGAGCTGCATAAAGTTCACCACTCGGCGGATTTCCTGAATCCGTTGACATCCAAGCGCGGGCATTCGCTGCCTGTCGTCTACAATGGAGTGATCACCGGCATCGTAACGGGACCGGTTGCCGGAACATTCATGTTTTTGTTCGCCATCAGCCTGATAGAAGCGCTGGCGCTGAAGACGATCGCAAGCAAGATCTTTACGGTCTGCACGCTCGATCCGCTGAAGCATTCGCATATCCCCGTCAGCTTGGGATGGTGCGACAGGTTTCTCATCAGCCCCCATATGCACCAAATTCATCACAGCAAGGTCGAGCGCCACTGGGATAAGAACTTCGGAACCAATCTTTCCATTTTCGATTGGTTGTTTGGAACGGCTTACAGGCCGGACAAGGGAGAGAAGGCGATATTCGGCCTCTCCGGCTACAGCGACGCTTCCTTGCAAAGGTTCAATACATTTAAGGGTGCCTACCTCAGTCCCCTCATAAGGAGCGGCAAGGCGATCGCTAAAGAGCTTCGGCCCGGTGCCCATGTTTCGGAAAGAGGCCAGCCGCCGGTGCCTCTGGTCGAAAAAGAGATCACAGACTAAGGGCGGACGACGTCAGCCCCAGCCTTTATGAAACAGATCGCCGAGAAAATAGGGACCGAAGCTCCAGACGGCGGACCAGAGAGCGGCACCGATGATGTTGGCGAGCACGAAGCGCGTCCAGGGCATGGCGACGGAGCCTGCGACCAGTCCGTTGAACTGCCTGAGGAGAACGACGAAGCGGGCGACGATGACGATCGTCGGTCCGTGCCGGTGGAACAGGTCCTCGACATTTACGAGCCGCTCCGGCGTCAACCCGACGCGCGGGCCGAAGCGCAAAAGCAGCGGCCGCCCGCCGAAATGTCCGATGGTATAGCCCGTGCTGTCGCCCAGGACCGAGGCGATCCAGACGACCAGAAACAGGTTGCCGATGGAGAAATCGCCGCGCGCCGCCAGCAGCGACGCGCCGACCAGCGCGCTTTCGCCCGGCAGCGGCACGCCGAACGATTCGAGATAAATTGTCGCGGCGAGCGCGATCAATCCATACTCCCGGATGTAGGATTCGACGATCACGGCGCTCTCGGCAAGGAAGCTCACGGGTCTCGCTTTCAAAGGTTGCAAGTTCAGCGCGGAAAAGGGGGCGGTGCCCCTTAAGGACGATGGCAGAAAAATCACGGAAATCAGCCGCTTGCGGATCGGCGGCAACCACCAATGGATCGCAATCAAAATCCAGCAATCCTGACGATATGGATTATTAAATCGACCGAAAGAGGCATCAAGATGTTGCTGCCCAGCCCTTTCGGGCGTACGAATAATAACTAGATCAGGTATTGATTCGTGTGAAAGCTCGACGCAAAATAGACAATTGCGGAAGAGTCTTCTCTCGCAGATTTCGGCGTTATTGCAATAGCAAGCTATCGAGGCGCCATGCACAACAATGATGTTCTGTTTAACACGTTCGCCCGTTCGTTCGAAGCACGGCGCGAAGTCGAGATGTCGTTCTCCGAGTACCTGGAGGCGTGCCGCGACGATCCTCTGATGTATGCAAATGCAGCGGAGCGTCTTCTCGCGGCCATGGGCGAACCCCAGTTCGTCGACACCGCCAGGGATTCCCGGCTTGGACGTATTTTCCTCAATCGCACCATTCGAACGTACCCCGCTTTCACCGGCTTTTTCGGCATGGAAGAAACGATCGAGCGCATCGTCGCTTTCTTCCGTCATGCGGCCCAGGGCCTTGAGGAGCGCAAGCAGATCCTCTATCTGCTCGGCCCCGTCGGCGGCGGTAAGTCGTCCCTTGCCGAGCGGCTGAAGTCGCTGATGGAGGTTCATCCCATCTATGTGCTCAAGGCCGGCGACGAGCTCAGTCCGGTCTTCGAGAATCCCTTGAACCTTTTCGATCCCGTGACGATGGGCTCGATGGTCGAGGAGCGCTACGGCATCCCCCGCCGGCGGCTGAGCGGGCTGATGAGCCCGTGGTGCCTGAAGCGGCTGGAGGAGTTCGAAGGCGACATCTCGCGGTTCAAGGTGGTGAGGTTGCAGCCATCGCGCCTTCGCCAGATCGCGATCGCCAAGACGGAACCCGGCGACGAGAACAACCAGGACATTTCCTCGCTGGTCGGCAAGGTCGACATCCGCAAGCTAGAGAGCCTGGCGCAGAACGACCCGGATGCCTACAGCTATTCCGGTGGGCTCAACCGCGCCAACCAGGGCATCCTCGAGTTCGTGGAAATGTTCAAGGCGCCCATCAAGATGCTGCATCCGCTGCTGACGGCGACGCAGGAGGGCAACTACATCGGCACCGAGAATATCGGCGCCATCCCGTTCTCCGGCATCGTGCTCGCCCACTCCAACGAGGCGGAGTGGCAGGGGTTCAAGGCCAACAAGAACAACGAGGCCTTCATCGACCGCATCTGCGTGGTCAAGGTGCCCTATTGCCTGCGGGTTACGGAAGAGCAGAAGATCTACGAGAAGCTGATCGAAGAGTCCGAGCTCAGCGAGGCGCCCTGCGCGCCTTCGACGCTCGAAACCCTTGCCCGCTTCACCGTGCTGTCGCGGCTGACGCGGCATGAGAATTCGACGCCCTTCTCCAAGCTGCGGGTCTATGACGGCGAAAGCCTGAAGGAGACCGATCCGCGCGCCCGCAGCGTCCAGGAATATCGCGATGCCGCCGGCGTCGACGAGGGCATGGACGGGGTTTCTACCCGCTTCGCCTTCAAGGTGCTCGCGGCCACCTTCAACCACGACACGACGGAAATCGCCGCCGATCCCGTGCATCTCATGTATGTGCTGGAGCAATCGATCCGCCGCGAGCAGCTGCCGACCGACACCGAAAAGCTCTACCTCGAATTCATCAAGGGCGAGCTGGTGCCGCGTTACGCCGAATTCATCGGACACGAGATCCAGAAGGCCTATCTGGAGTCCTACGGCGATTATGGGCAGAACCTCTTCGACCGCTACGTCGACTATGCCGACGCCTGGATCGAGGATGTCGATTTCAAGGATCCCGATACCGGCCAGATGCTCGACCGCGATCTGCTCAATCAGGAGCTGACCAAGATCGAGAAGCCTGCCGGCATCGCCAACCCGAAGGACTTCCGCAACGAAGTCGTGAAATTCTGCCTTCGTGCCAGAGCCGGGAATGCCGGCAAGAATCCGTCCTGGACGAGCTATGAAAAAATCCGCGAGGTCATCGAGAAGCGCATGTTCTCGCAGGTCGAGGACTTGTTGCCGGTGATTTCGTTCGGGTCCAAGAAGGACGGAGAAACCGAAAAGAAACATGGTCAATTCGTCGAACGCATGACGGCTCGGGGCTACACCGAACGTCAGGTCCGACGGCTGGTGGAGTGGTACATGCGTGTGAAGCAGGCGGGGTAGCGCCTAGCAAGGAAGAAGGAATGCAGATTGTCGACCGGCGCCTGAACCCAGGCGGCAAGAGTCTGGAAAATCGTCAGCGGTTTTTGCGTAGAGCGAAGGCGCTGGTGCAGAAAGCGGTCTATGAATCTACGCAAAGCCGGGACATTCAAGACGTCCTGAAGGGCGGCGAAGTCAGCATACCCATCGGCGGAACCGAGGAGCCGCATTTCCGTCGCGGCCCCGACGGCACCCACGAGCATATCCTGCCCGGCAACAAAACCTTTATCGAAGGCGATATTCTGCCGCGAAGCGGCGGCGGCGGAAAATCCCGCGAAGGCGGGCAGGGCGGCGATGACGAGGACGAGGACGCCTTCCGTTTCATCCTCACGCGCGAGGAATTCCTCGATCTCTTCCTCGACGACCTCGAACTGCCCGATCTCGCCAAGAAGCGGCTGACCACGGCCGATCAGATCAACCTTACCCGCGCCGGCTATTCGGTGACGGGCTCACCTTCCAATCTCGCGATAAACCGCACCATGCGGCTTGCCATGATGCGTCGTATGGCGCTCGGCCGGCCGAAGCCGGAAGCGGTCGCCGAGCTTGCCGCCGAACTCGAGGAATGTGCCGACGAGGATGAGCGCAAGGAGCTGGAGGCCAAGGTCAAGGCGTTGGAATCGAAGGTCCGGCGCATCCCCTATATCGATCCCATCGATATCCGCTATCGCCGTTTCGAGAACCGGCCGAAGCCGGTGGCGCAGGCTGTCATGTTCTGCCTCATGGACGTCTCTGGCTCCATGTCCGAACACATGAAGGATCTCGCCAAGCGCTTCTACATGCTGCTCTACATCTTCCTGACCCGGCAGTACAAGCGGGTGGAAATCGTCTTCATCCGGCATACGGATACGGCCGAGGAAGTCGATGAGGAGACCTTTTTCCGCAGTCCGGCGACCGGCGGCACGCAGGTGTCGAGCGCGCTGGAAGCGATGCGGAAAATTGTGACCGACCGCTATCCCTCCGCCGACTGGAACATCTACGCCGCGCAGGCCTCGGACGGCGACAACGCCTATTCCGACAACTCGGCGACCGCCGTCCTTCTCAGCGAAGCCATCCTGCCGGTCTGCCAGTATTTCGCCTACCTCGAAGTCGGGGAGGCGCGAAGCCTGACGGTTGCCTCGAATTCGGCGCTCTGGGCGCTCTACGAGCGCATCCAGGCTGGCTGGCCGACCCTTTCGATGCGCAAGGTCAGCGACCGCAGCCAGATCTATCCGGTGTTCCATGATCTCTTTCAGCGCCGCCCGGCGGAGGGAAAGGTTGGTTGATGAAGAAGGCGATGAAGCGGCTTTATGAGGGTGCCGATTGGGACTTCGAAGCGCTGCAACGCATCCATGACGCCTGCGAGAAGATCGCCGTGTCCGAACTGGGGCTCAACGTCTACCCCAACCAGATCGAGATCATCACCGCCGAGCAGATGCTCGACGTCTATTCCTCGATCGGCATGCCGCTCTTCTACAAGCACTGGTCTTTCGGCAAGCATTTCGCGCACCACGAGGCTTTCTATCGCAGGGGATTGCGCGGCCTCGCCTACGAGATCGTCATCAACAGCTCGCCTTGCATCTCCTATCTCATGGAAGAGAACACGGCGACCATGCAGGCGCTGGTGATCGCGCACGCCGCCTTCGGTCACAACCACTTCTTCAAGAACAACTATCTTTTCAAGCTTTGGACCGACGCCGAGGGCATCCTCGACTATCTGAACTTCGCGAAAAGCTACATTACTCGCTGCGAGGAGCGCTACGGGCCAGCGGCGGTGGAACGCACGCTCGATGCGGCCCACGCGCTAATGTCGCATGGCGTGCATCGCTACGCCGGCAAGAAGAAGCTCGACCTTCGCCAGGAGGAGGTACGAGAGCAACAGCGGCGGGAAAACGAGGAGCGCATTTTCAACGACCTGTGGCGGCGCACGGTGCCGAAGGGACCGTCCAAGAGCAAGCTGGACCTTAGTTCGGAGCGTCGCCGCGCGCTGATCGGTCTGCCGCAGGAAAATATCCTCTACTTCCTCGAGAAGACTGCGCCGCGGCTGAAGCCATGGCAGCGCGAGATCCTCAGGATCGTCCGGCACGTGGCGCAATACTTCTATCCGCAGGGCCAGACCAAGGTGATGAACGAGGGTACGGCCACCTACGTCCACTACCGCATCATGACCACGCTGCACGAACGCGGCGGCATCAGCGACGGCGATTTCCTGGAGTTCCTGAAGTCGCACACCAATGTCGTCTTCCAGCCGACTTTCGACGATCCTCGCTATTCCGGGCTCAATCCCTATGCGATCGGTTTTGCGATGATGCAGGATATCGAGCGCATCGTCACCCGGCCGCAGAAGGAAGACCGCGAGTGGTTCCCCGAGATCGCGGGCACCGGGGATGCGATGGCGGTGCTGCGCGATCTTTGGGCCAATTATCGCGACGAAAGCTTCATTACCCAGTTCCTCAGCCCCAATCTCATGCGTCGCATGCGGCTCTTCCATCTGACCGATGATCCAGAGGAAGAGGAAGGCATGCGGGTTGCCGCCATTCATGACGAACGCGGCTATCGCCGCATCCGCCGCGAACTCGGCCGGCAGTATGACATCGGCTGGATCGATCCGCATATCGAAGTCGTCGACGTCGATCTCGAAGGCGACCGGCGCCTCTTCCTCAGGCATCTGGTCTTGAGTGGCTCGGTGCTGGAGGAAAGCGAGGCAAAGCGCGTTCTGCAGCATCTCGCCGATCTATGGACCTATGACGTCGTTCTTGAGGAATGTGACCGTACCGGCATGCTCTTGAAGCAGCACGTGGTCTCGCCCCGCGAAGTGGCGATCGCGGCCGCCTGAGACACTTGCAGGAACAAGGATCGCCTCAGTTGCTCGCTTGCGGCGGTATCGGCAACCATTTTTCCGTCTCGAAATAGGCGCCGGTGCGGCGCTGCGCAGGTGTCGCGCCCTCCAGCCCCAAGACGAAGTTGAAGCGCTGTGGATCGCTATACTCGTGGAAGAAGGTGAGCTTTGCCCCGAACGCCGTCTGCGTTGCGTTCCTGAATGCGCCGGCATCGGCGAATGGAGCGGAAAAGTCGTCCCAGCGGGTTTCCTTGGCCAGCAGCGCAAGCACTGCGGCGAACTGAGCCTTGATGTTCTTGGCGGCTTGGCCGTCCGGCACGATCAGCTTGATGCGCAGGTTCGACACCTCGCCGGAAGGCGTTCCGCGCACGATGATGAAGAACGAGGCGGCTTGGGGGCCGACTTGCGCGGCCGGCGGGCTTTCATAGCTGCACTCGAAGGTTCCGGCGTCAAAGCCGCTCTGCACCCATGGTCCCACTGCAATTCCGGCTTCCGCAAGGCGCGCGCAGAGGTCGGCGCCCGATATTTCCCACTGGCGGGCGAAACCCGCAGAAACCTCGGGCGTCACCGGATCGAAGGCGTGGCTTGGCGGCGTAACGTGCGGCGGGGGAGGAAGTCGAGCGGGAGCTGGCGATGCGGGAAGAGGTGCTGCCGCAGGGAGCGCCGGCTCTTCGTGCGGGCGGAGAACATCCCTCAGCCAGCGCAGGTCGTACCTGTCGACCAGCGCCTTCAGATTGCGCTTGTCATTGGCTAGAAGAAACGTCGAAACGATCGCGAGGCCAATCAGGCTCGTCGCAATCAAGAACACCAAAACACCCTTCGTTCGACGCGGCGGGGCCTTCATGGATATATCTTTGGTGAAAACATAATCGATTAAGTAATTCTAAATAAGACGATTCAAAGGAAGAATTATATTGCAATTCAACACAGTACAGCCGCCCCCAGGCGCTATCTGACGCGCAGATGCGCCGCGTCACGAATAGTGCTCAAAGTTGTAGCTGGCTGCAAGATACGCATTTTGCGGGATAACGCAAAGTGCCAGGTCAACTTGGCGGTCAGTGCGGAAGCGCTGCCTTTAACGCGCGCACCGTTGCGGCAGAAGTGCGGCGGGCATTCGCCGGCGCAAAGCCAAGCGTTACGGCCCTTATGTCGGCCGGTTCGGCCGCGACCGAGCAAGAGGCGTGGATTTCGCTCACTGCGAGCCGGGGCACCAGCGCCTCGATTGTCTGAAGATTGATGCCGGATCCCGGCATGATGGAGATGCGGCCGCTTGCGAGCGCTATGGCGCGTTCCAGCGCCTCGATGCCCTCCGCCGCGCTTCTCTCGCCTCCGGATGTCAGGATGCGCTCGAAACCCAGCCGAACCGCGATTTCGATCGCTTCGATTGGATCGGGCACGAGGTCGAAGGCGCGATGCAGCGTCTTTCCGAGGCCTTCCGCATGCGTAGCGAGAACTTCCAGCATTTCGACGTCGAGGCTGCCGTCGACTAGCGAAGCGCCGAGAACCACGCCCGCAAGGCCGGCGCGACGAACGGCGTCGATGTCACCTTTCATGATCTCCAGCTCATCGCTTGAAAAGCGGAAGTCGCCGGCGCGCGGGCGGATCATGGCGTATGCCGGAACCGGATGGCGCGCGGCCGCTGCCATGAGGCCTGGCCCCGGCGTCAGGCCGCCTAGAGACAAGGCGATGCAGAGCTCGATGCGATCGGCACCGCCTTCGACGGCGGCGTGAAGGCCCGCGATATCGTCGACGCAAACCTCAAGCCGCATCGCTGATGTCCTCGGCATACCGCAATCCGAGAAGTGCTGCCCCGATCAGGCCGGGCTCCACGCGGCATTCGCTCGGTACCACCAACGGGCGGTCGAACTTGCGCAGGATGCGTGCGCGGACCGCGACGTCGAGCTTCGCCAGCAGTTTGGGGACGTTCGAGAGCCCGCCCCCGACCGGCACGATGGTTGCCCCGGTGATGTTGATCGCGAGCGCCAGCGGCGGCGCGACGAGATCGGTATAGACGTCGAGCGTGCGCGCCGCCGCCTCGTCGCCCTTGAGCCACAGATCGATGATCTCTTCGCTGCCAAGCGTGACGCCGTTGACCGTCTGGTGCAGGCGCTCCAGGCCGCGGGCGCCGCCGACGGTATCGACGCATCCCTTCTGGCCGCAGCCACAGGCATAGGCGGGAATTGCGACCGCAGGCGTGCCGGCAAAGGGCGCGATGATCGGGCCGTGGCCCCATTCGCCCGCAAACCCGCCGGCTGCGTTGACAAGACGTCCGTCGGCGACAAGCCCGCCGCCGACGCCGGTGCCGAGGATTGCGCCGAAGACGATGCGATGGCCGCGTCCGGCGCCGGTCATTGCCTCAGCCATGGCAAAGCAATCGGCATCGTTGGCGATCAGCACGGGGAGCTTGAGTTTCTGCTCAAGGTCGGCGGCAAGCCGGCGTCCATGGATGCAGGGAATGTTTGCGCAGGTAAGGGCCTGGCTGTCCGGATCGACGACGCCGGCAATCGAAAGCGAAATGCAGTCCGGTGTTTCCCCCGCTTCGGCAATGACGTCGCCAAGCACGGCGACGAACGCGGCGAAATCGTCTTTCGGCGTGGGGCGGCGGGCGAGGGGGGCGATGTCCGTTTCAGATCGGGCGATGCCGCCCTTGATGGCAGTGCCGCCAATGTCAAAAGAAACGATCATCGATGCTGTTCCTGCCGAATGTCCGAATGTCTGGGGCCGAATGCATGGGGCCGAGTACTGGGATGGTGTGCTTGCATCCTTTCTCCCACATTGCAAGGCCGCTCGCTATCGCGGCAGGACGATCCTCGCCTCGAAGCCCCCGGAACGCCCGATCGCCGGCGACACGAGTTCCAGACGCCCTCCGATCTGAGCGATGATGCGATCGGCGATGGCAAGCCCGAGGCCCGAGCCCCGCTCGTCCGTGCGGCCGCGTCTGAAACGCCGCTTCAGCCCCGCCAGCTCGTCCGCCGCGACTGGCGTGCCGCCATTGATGACGCGGATCACTTCGCCGTCCTCGATGCGGATTGCGACGGGCTCGTTGGCAGCGCCATGAAGCAGGGCGTTCTCTATGAGGTTGCGCATGACGATGGCGAAGGCGTCCATATCGATGTTGCGTTCGAACGTGCCGTTCGTCTCGTATTCGGGAAGGATACGGTCGGCCGCCTTGCTGTTGTTGTCGTATTCGGCAATCACGGCGTCGATGACGGCCGCCAGATCCGCCGGCTTGTCGGAGGTGCCGATACCCGCTTCGGCGCGCGCCAGCTGCAGAAGCTTTTCCGCAAGGCGGGCCAGATTGGAGAGCGATGTTTCGATCCGGGAGGCGCGCTCGTGCAAGGGGCCGACGGGCAGCTCGGCGATCAGTCTTTGCGTCTGGGCAAGGGCTCCTGCGATCGGCGTTCTGAGTTCATGCGCGCTGTTCGCGGTGAATTCACGCTCCGCTTCCAGCGCCGCGCGCAGGCGGCCGAGCAGCAGATTGACCGAGCGGCCGATCGGCAGCAATTCGCGTGGCAGCGGATCGGCATCGATCGCCGCCATATTGCCGCTGTCCTTGGTGGCGATTTCGTCGCGCAGGTGGTCGAGCGGGCGCAACGCCCGGCGCACGATCAGCTGAACCAAGACGGCGCTGGCTGGAATGAGCGCAAGCAGGGGCCACAGCAGGGCGACCGCCCCCTCCCGGGAGGCCTCACGTCGGTTTCGAAACGCGTCCGCCATATGCAGGAAGAGTTTGCCGTCCATGGAGGACACCGTATAGATCCGATACTTCGGCGTGTTGTGGAAACCCACCTTCAAAGGAACGTCGTAGGGCGTGGCTGGCGCCTGCTGCGAGTGCAGGATGATCTTTCCGTTCGCGTCGAGTACCTGATAGGTCAGGTATTCCTTGTTGGTTCCCTGGACTATTTCCTGCAGGGTTTGGGAATCGCCGGAATCGCGCTGCGCCAAGTCGTCGAGTATGAGCGGCATCAGGCGCTCGGCGGTCTCCTGCAGCGTGCCGTCGAAAATCTCGGCGAACTCCTGGTTCATCACGAAAGCACCCAGCCCCACGGCGATCAGCCAGAAGAGGATGACCAGCCCCGTCAGCGCCGCTACGAGCCGGCGCGTGATGCTGATGCGGATTGGGCCATGGGCGAAGAGCGCCTTCATCGGCTGCCCAGACAATAGCCGACGCCGCGGGAGGTCTGGATGCGATCCTTGCCGATCTTCTTGCGCAGGCGGCTGACGTAGACCTCGACGGTGTTGCTTTCGATTTCCGATCCGAAGGCGTAGAGAGCTTCCTCGATCTGATGCTTGGAGACGATGGCGCCCGGCCGGGCGACGAGGAGGTCGAGCACCGCCCATTCGCGACCGGTCAAGAGGATGTTTCGGCCTTCGACGGTCAACCGCCGCTGCGGCTGGTCGATTTCGATTTCGCCGATCTTTATCGTCGGTTGCGGGCTGCCGCCATACCGGCGGGCGACGGCCATAAGCCGGGCGGAAAGCTCGTCGAGATTGAAGGGCTTGACGAGATAGTCGTCGGCGCCGCTGTTCAGCCCTTCGATGCGATCGGAAATCTGGTCGCGCGCCGTCAGGATGATCACCGGTGTGTCGTCCGGCTTACGTCGCAGCTTCTTTAAGAATTCCACACCGCTGCCGTCCGGCAGCTGCAGATCGAGCAGGATCAAGCCATAGTGCGTGGAACCCACGGCCTCGTCGGCATCGACCAGACGCTTTACCCAGTCGACGGCGTGGCTCATCGCTGCGACATGGTCGCGTACGGCGCCGCCGATCATGTCGTCGTCTTCCACGAGCAAAATTCTCAAGAGCCGCCTCGCAAGTCTCAACCACTCCATCAGTAATGCGGTGTTGCGTGGGCGGTCAAGAAAGCCTCTGGCGATCATCTCGCCCGACCGGCTATCTGGACAGATGCGAGCGTGGCGATTACTCCTTTGCTCATCGAAGCTGGGAGGATTGTCGATGCTCAAGGGAATATCGCCGCTGCTGAATGCCGACGTCCTCTACGCTCTCAAAGCAATGGGTCATGGTGACCGGCTGGTGATCGTCGACACGAATTTCCCTGCCGACTCGATTGCCCGCCAGACGCGGCTCGGCCGGCTTCTCAGGATCGACAATGTGACCTCCGCCACGGCTGCGGCTGCCATTCTCTCGCTGATGCCGCTCGACAGTTTCATCGACGATGCGGCGATGTGCATGGAGGTGGTTGGCGCACCGCAAGAGATCCCGGCGCCGCGTGCCGAGGTGCAGGCGGAAATCGACAGGGCTGAAGGAAAATCCTGGCCGCTTGTGCCGATCGAGCGCCTTGCCTTCTACGAGAAGGCAAAGAGCGCCTATTGCGTTGTCCAGACCGGCGAACGGCGCTTCTATGGATGTTTCATCTTGACCAAGGGCGTGATCCCGCCGGAACATCCGTGAGCCGCCGGCTCTTCACTTCGGCCAGTGGTTCCTGGAAGGGTTATGATGGTCAGGAAGTCTGAAACGCAGACGCGGCTCGATGACGCGGCCCGCGCCGGTTGGCTCTACTATGTCGCCGGGCGCACGCAAGACGAAATTGCCGCGGCCATGGGGATCTCGCGGCAGTCAGCGCAACGGCTCGTGTCGCTGGCTGTGGCCGAACGCCTCATCAAGGTCAGGCTCGACCATCCGATCGCGGCCTGCCTGGAACACGGTGAGGCGTTGAGGGAGAAGTTCGCGCTCACGCATATCGAGGTGGTGCCGAGCGATCCGGGGTCGACCTCGACGACGGTCGGTATCGCGGAAGCGGGTGCGGCCGAGATCGAACGCTGGCTGCGCCGCCGCGATCCGATCGTGCTGGCTATCGGAACCGGGCGAACGCTCAAGGCGGCGGTGGATCAGCTTCCGGCGATCGAGTGCCCGCAGCACCGGATCGTGTCGTTGACCGGCAATATCGGGCCGGACGGCTCGGCCGCCTACTACAACGTCATCTTCAGCATGGCCGACGCGATCAAGGCGCGGCACTATCCGATGCCATTGCCGGTACTGGTGTCGGCGGCCGCCGAGCGCGAAACGCTGCATGCGCAGGCGCTGGTGCGCTCCACCCTCGACATCAGCGCCCAGGCCGACGTCACCTTCGTCGGTGTCGGCGAGATGGGCGAAGAGGCGCCGCTCTGTCTCGACGGCTTTCTCGAGAGAGACGAGATGCTCTCCTTGATGCGGCATGGCGCAGCCGGCGAGATCTGCGGATGGATTTTCGACGGCGACGGCAAACTCCTGACGGATGCCATCAACGATCGCGTCGCCAGCGCCCCGATCCCGCCGCGCGAGACCTCCACCGTCATTGGAATAGCCAAGGGCGAGCGCAAGTTCGCCGCCATCAAGGCGGCGCTTGTCGGGCGACAGATCAATGGATTGATCACCGACGAAGCAACTGCTGAATATTTGCTCAAGAGCTGAGCAAAAATATATCATAATTATTACAACAATTTAGGTTGCGCGTTCGGCGTTGCAGCATCGAATTCGCATTGACATCTTTTCCGTTTTAACGGGTAATTGCTCACGAGCGAGGCGAATGCTCATTTTTTCGCTTTCTGGGAGGAAGACATGAAATTGAAGACCATTTTGCTGAGCGCGTGCTCGGCGATGATGCTTGCCGGGATGGCGTCCGCCGAGACGCTGACGATTGCCACCGTCAACAACGGCGACATGATCCGGATGCAGAAGCTCACCGACGATTTCAAAGCGAAGAACCCCGGAATCGATCTGCAATGGGTCACGCTTGAGGAAAACGTCCTGCGCCAGAAGGTCACGACCGATATCGCGACCAAGGGCGGCCAGTTCGACGTGCTGACGATCGGAACCTACGAAGTGCCGATCTGGGCCAAGCAGGGCTGGCTGATGCCGCTCGACAATCTCGGCAGCAACTACGACGTGGACGACCTCCTGCCGGCGATCCGCAGCGGCCTGACGGCCGACGGCAAGCTCTACGCCGCGCCGTTCTACGGCGAAAGCTCGATGGTGATGTACCGCAAGGATCTGTTCGAGAAGGCCGGCCTGAAAATGCCGGATGCGCCGACCTGGGACTTCATCGCCGAAGCTGCCCGCAAGCTCACCGACAAGAAGGGTGAAGTCTACGGCATCTGCCTGCGCGGCAAGGCCGGCTGGGGCGAAAACATGGCCTTCCTGACGGCGATGTCGAACTCCTTCGGCGCCCGCTGGTTCGATGAGAAGTGGACACCGCAGTTCGACCAGCCGGAGTGGAAGGATACGCTCACCTTCTACACGAAGCTAATGAAGGACGCCGGCCCTCCGGGCGCCTCCTCGAACGGCTTCAATGAAAACCTCGCGCTGTTCCAGACCGGAAAATGCGGCATGTGGATCGACGCGACGGTGGCTGCCTCCTTCGTGTCCGATCCGAAGCAGTCGAAGGTGGCCGACAAGGTCGGCTTTGCCCTTGCCCCTGACAAGGGTCTCGGCAAGCGCGGCAACTGGCTCTGGGCTTGGAACCTGGCCGTTCCAGCGGGTTCCAAGAAGACGGAAGCCGCCGAAAAGTTCATCGCCTGGGCGACCAGCAAGGACTACACCAACCTCGTTGCCGAGAAGGAAGGCTGGCTAAACGCTCCTCCGGGAACCCGCGCGTCGCTCTACGCGAATGCGGACTACCAGAAGGCGGCGCCTTTCGCGAAGATGACGCTCGACAGCATCAATTCGGCTGATCCGACCCATCCGACCGTCAAGCCCGTTCCCTATGTCGGCGTGCAGTTCGTCGCAATCCCTGAATTCCAGGGCTTGGGCACGGCCGTCGGCCAGCAATTCTCCGCGGCTCTCGCGGGGCAGATGTCGGTCGATCAGGCGCTGAAGAGCGCGCAGCAGCTGACGAAGCGCGAAATGACCAAGGCCGGATATATCAAATAAGGTCCTCCCGACCTCGGGTGGAGCGCGCTCGCGCTCCACCCGCCACCGGCTACCCCGCGGCCGAACTTTATCGGCGGCCGTTTTCCTTCGCGGCCTTGATACCATTCCCTTTGCTTTGCCCGATCGGCGCATTTGAGCGCCGCATACAAGAGACTCAGCTACAATTTGAGCCTAGCACCATCCTTTTTTGATCGATCTCGACCTGAGGCCGACGCGAGGATGTGCATTTGACAAGATTGGTACTTGCCATGGCGACGTTACACACCCGCTCCGCAGCCCGCCTCATGATGGCGCCGTCAGTTATTTTTCTCTTTATTTGGATGATCGTGCCCCTGGTCACGACCATCTACTTTTCATTGCTGAACTATAATCTGCTGATGCCCGGCGAGCACGAGTTCGTGGGCTTCCTGAACTACAAGTTCTTCCTGACCGACCCAGCCTTCTTTGATGCGCTGATCAATACTCTTTTGATCGTCGGCGGCGTTCTGCTGATCACCGTGGTCGGCGGCATCGCCTTTGCGCTGCTGCTCGATCAGGACATCTTCGGGCAGGGGATCGTTCGCATCCTGGTGATCGCGCCGTTCTTCGTGATGCCGACAGTGGCGGCGCTCGTGTGGAAGAACATGTTCATGAACCCCGTGAACGGTCTCTTCGCTTTCCTGTTCAAGGCGGTGGGTCTCGAGCCGCTCGACTGGCTTGCCACCGTGCCGTTGCTCTCCGTCATTATCATCGTCGCCTGGCAGTGGCTGCCGTTTGCCACGCTCATCATGCTGACGTCGCTGCAGTCGCTCGACGCAGAGCAGCAGGAAGCGGCGGAGATCGACGGCGCCGGCGCCATATCCAAGTTCATCTATCTTATCCTGCCGCACATGGCCCGCGCCATCACCGTGGTCATCCTGATCGAGACCATCTTCCTGCTTTCGGTCTTCGCGGAAATCCTCGTCACCACCAATGGCGGACCCGGCACGCAGAGCACCAACCTGACCTTCCTGGTCTACTCACAGGCGCTCCTGCAGTTCGATATCGGCGGCGCCTCGGCCGGCGGCATCGTCGCGGTCATCCTCGCCAATATCGTAGCGATCTTCCTCGTGCGCCTCGTCGGCAAGAATCTGGAGGCCTGAGATGGCAAGACGCGTTTCCACCCAGCGCAAGGTAGTCATGACGGCGATCGCATGGACCCTTGCCATCCTGATCTTCTTCCCGATCCTTTGGACGTTCCTCACCAGTTTCAAGTCGGAGGCCGACGCCATTGCCTCCCCGCCGCAGTTCCTCTTCTTCAATTGGACGACGGAGAACTACGCCGAGGTCCAGTCGCGCTCGGACTATTTCCATCACTTTTTCAACTCGGTGCTGATCTCGTTCGGGTCGACCTTTCTTGGCCTCCTCATCGCGATCCCGTCCGCCTGGGCGATGGCTTTTTCGCCGACCAAGCGCACCAAGGACGTGTTGATGTGGATGCTGTCGACGAAGATGATGCCCCCGGTCGGCGCGCTGATCCCGATCTACCTGATCTTCCGCAATGCCGGCCTTCTCGACAGCCGCCTCGGCCTGGTGGTCGTACTGACGCTCATCAACCTGCCGATCATCGTCTGGATGCTCTACACCTACTTCAAGGAAATCCCCGGCGAGATCCTCGAGGCGGCGCGCATGGACGGTGCTTCGCTCGCCAAGGAGATCGTCTACGTCCTGACGCCGATGGCCATTCCGGGGATAGCCTCGACGCTGCTCCTGAATATCATCCTCGCCTGGAACGAGGCGTTCTGGACGCTCAACCTTACGGCCTCGCAGGCCGCGCCGTTGACGGCCTTCATCGCATCCTACTCGAGCCCCGAAGGGCTCTTCTACGCCAAGCTTTCGGCAGCCTCCACCATGGCGATCGCGCCGATCCTCATCCTCGGCTGGTTCAGCCAGAAGCAACTCGTTCGCGGCCTCACCTTTGGCGCGGTTAAGTAAGGAACGCAATCATGGGCAGTATTTCGCTTCAAAAGGTGTCGAAGGTCTTCGGCGAAGCCAAGGTCATTCCCTCGATCGATCTCGAGATCCAGGACGGCGAGTTCGTCGTCTTCGTCGGGCCGTCCGGCTGCGGAAAGTCGACGTTGCTGCGGCTGATCGCCGGGCTTGAGGATGTGTCCGGCGGCAGGATCGTCATCGACGGCACTGATGGCACCAACCTTGCGCCGTCCGAGCGCGGTCTTGCCATGGTTTTCCAGTCCTACGCGCTCTATCCGCATATGAGCGTCAGGAGCAACATCGCCTTCCCGTTGAAGATGGCGGGAATGGACAAGGCGGAAATCGACCGCAAGGTTTCCGATGCGGCTCGCGTCCTGAACCTCACGGATTATCTGGAGCGCAAGCCGCGCCAGCTCTCGGGCGGCCAGCGACAGCGCGTGGCGATCGGCCGCGCGATCGTGCGCCAGCCATCGGCGTTCCTGTTCGACGAACCGCTATCGAACCTCGACGCGGCGCTGCGTGTCAACATGCGCCTCGAAATCAGCGAGCTGCATCAGCAGCTGAAGACCACGATGGTTTACGTCACCCACGATCAGGTGGAGGCGATGACCATGGCCGACAAGATCGTGGTCTTGAACCGCGGCAATATCGAGCAGGTCGGATCGCCGCTCGAACTCTACCGCACCCCGCGCAATCTCTTCGTCGCCGGTTTCATCGGTTCGCCGAAGATGAACCTGATCGAAGGCGGTTATGCGCAAGGCATGGGGGGTCACACGGTCGGCGTGCGGCCGGAGCATATCAGCCTCTCCAAGGATAGCGGCGACTGGAAGGGCAAGGTCGTGGTTGCCGAACATCTCGGCGCCGATACCTTCCTGCACGTCGACGTCGAGGGCCTTGGGCCGCTCACGGCGCGCGGCATCGGCGAATTCGGCGCGCATGCCGGCGACACCGTCTACCTGACGCCCGACAAATCGCGAATTCATCGCTTCAACGACCGCGGCCTGGCCATCTAGGGCCAGCTGCCGCGCCTTCGGACGCTTGAGAAGGACTTGAGATATGACGAAACTTTCGCTGGCGACATTGGCTCAAGTCGCGGCAACAGCTTCGGTTCCGGCCTATGAGCGGTCGTCGCTGTCGGCCGGCATCGTCCATCTCGGCGTCGGCAATTTCCACCGTGCGCATCAGGCGATCTATCTCGACGATCTCTTCAACGCCGGGCGCGACCATGACTGGGCGATCATCGGCGCTGGCATTCTGCCGTCGGACGCGGTCATGCGCGAGAAACTGGCGGCACAAGACTTTCTGACCACGGTGGTCGAGCAGGACAATAATAAGACGGCTGCCCGCGTCACCGCGCCGATGATTGATATTTTGCCGACCGGCGATGCTTCCGCGATCATTGCCAAGCTCGTCGACCCCGCGATCCGCATCGTCTCGCTGACGATCACCGAGGGCGGCTACTTCATCGATGCGTCCGGCAAGTTCAATCCGGCCCATCCGGCGATCGTCGCCGACGGCAATGCTCCGGATGCGCCGAAGACCGTCTTCGGCCTGATCGTTGCAGGGTTGAAGGCCCGGCGGGAGAAGGGCGTTGCTCCCTTCACCGTGATGTCTTGCGACAACATCCCGCACAACGGCGGTGTGACTTCGGCGGCGGTCGTCGGCACGGCACGGCTCTCCGATCCCGCCTTCGCCGACTGGATCAAGGCAAACGTCGCCTTCCCGAACGGCATGGTCGACCGCATTACGCCGGCGACCGGCCAACGCGAGATCGACCTGTTGCGGGACGCATTCAAGATCGAGGATAACTGGCCCGTCTATTGCGAGGAATTCAAGCAGTGGGTACTGGAAGACAATTTTCCGCTCGGGCGTCCGGCGCTTGAAACCGTCGGCGTGACCTTCGTTGCCGATGTCGCGCCCTATGAGCACATGAAGATCCGCATCCTCAACGGCGGGCATGCGGCGATCGCCTATCCGGCGGCGCTGATGGATATCCATTTCGTGCACGACGCCATGGAAGACCCGCTGATCAGGGCCTTCCTCGCCAAGCTCGAGACCGAGGAAATCATTCCGATCGTGCCGCCGGTGCCGAATACATCGCTTCAGGATTATTATAAGCTCATCGAGCGTCGGCTGCTCAATCCGAAGATCGCCGACACCATTCCCCGGCTCGCTCAGGATGGCTCGAACCGCCAACCGAAGTTCATTCTGCCGTCCACCGCCGACCGGCTGGCGCGCAACCAGGATGTCGTCGGCCTGGCGCTGGTTTCGGCCCTGTGGTGCCGTTATTTCGCCGGCACAACTGATAGCGGCAAGGCAATCGCCTTCAACGATGCAAGCGCCGACCGGTTGCACGAAGCCGCCTTGAAGGCCAAGGACGATCCGATGGCATTCCTCGCCTTCGAGGACATTTTCGGCAAGGTCGCCTTGTCCGATGTCTTCCGCAAGCGGTTCGCGCATGCGCTTAAGACACTGTGGGACAAGGGCACGCGCGCGACGCTGCAGCTCTATCTGGACGGCAAGCTGGCGAATTAGCTTTCCGGCATATAAGTCATCGTCGACTTATTGCCCATATCGCCTGTGACTGTTATGCGCCGTCATGAAACGTACTTCATGATTGGATCGGCCATGGCTGACGCGGAAAAACGGCTAGTCGTCTTCGACTGCGACGGCGTGCTCGTGGATAGCGAGCCGCTCTCGATCGCCGTGCTGGTCGAGGCGATGCGCGAGGAAGGCGTCGAAATCAGCGAGGAGGAAGCTTATGAACGCTTCCTCGGCCGAAGCCTTGCTACGCTGGTCGAGACGCTGCACCGCGAATTCCACGTCTTTGCCGGTGAGGCATTCCTGGAACGGATCCGCAAAGACCTCTACGCTCGCTTTCGCGCCGAGTTGAAACCCATCAAGGGCATTGCCGAAACGCTCGATGCGCTCGACATGCCGCGTTGCGTCGCCTCGTCGAGCCAGATGGAGCGGATTCGTCTTTCGCTCGGGGTTACCGGCCTCCTCGACCGGCTGGAGCCCGATATCTTCAGCGCCACGATGGTGAAACGCGGCAAACCCGCGCCGGATCTGTTTCTCCATGCCGCCGAACGGATGGGGGTGGCGCCCGAGGCGTGCATCGTCGTCGAGGACAGCCCGGCGGGGATCATGGCGGCGAAGGCGGCAGGTATGACCGTCTTTGCCTTTACCGGCGGCTCGCACGCAAACCTGCCAAGCTACCTTGCGGAATTGCGCCGGCTTTCGCCGGACGTGACGTTTGACCTCATGCCTGATTTGATACACCTTGTCCGAAAACACCGCGCATAGGCTTTGACGGCACTAGTGCGCTGAGATGGGAGGTTGCTGGTTCTTCGGCGCGATCCACGTGCCGATCCGGCAAGGCGGGCGGGGTTCCTGATTGATGCGTAGTCATGTGGTCGCGGTCGACATCGGCACCGGCAGCGCTCGCGCCGGTGTCTTCGATGCCGACGGCGTCCTTCTCGGCAAGGCCGAGCATCCCATCCTCATGAACAAGCCCCGTGAAAACCACGCCGAACACAGCTCCGAGGACATCTGGGGCGCCGTCTGCGTGGCGGTTCGCGCCGCCCGATCGGCGTCGGGTATCGCGCCGGAGGCGATCGGCGCGATCGGTTTCGATGCGACGTGTTCGCTCGTCGTCCGCGATACCGATGGTTTGCCGGCGACAGTTTCCATCGGTGGAGAGGACCGCTTCGACACCATCGTCTGGCTCGATCACCGCGCGCTCCAGGAGGCGGATTTCTGTACGGCCACCGAGCACGCCGTGCTCGAACACTCCGGTCACTTCATGTCGCCGGAAATGGAAATGCCGAAGCTGATGTGGCTGAAGGAGCATTTGCCTGAAACCTGGTCGAAGGCCGGATATTTCTTCGATCTGGCGGACTTCCTGACATGGAAAGCCACCGGCTCGCTTGTCCGCTCGCGCTGCACGCTGACGTCCAAGTGGAATTATCTCGCCCATAAGAAGCCGGGCTGGCAGACGGATTTTCTAAACCTTATCGGGCTCGGCGATTTATGCGAACGGGGCAATCTGCCCGAGGAGACCGCACCGGTCGGGGCGAGCGTCGGTACGCTGACCAGCGAGGCCGCCGGTGCGCTGGGGCTCGATACGGGCTGTCATGTCGCGGCCGGCATGATCGATGCCTACGCAGGCGCGCTCGGAGTGCTCGGCGGAGATGCCGGCGACATGGATGCGCTTGAGCGACACCTCGCCCTTATCGCGGGAACGTCGAGCTGCATCATTTCCTTTTCTCGCGAGCGCAAGCGCAGCACTGGCATGTGGGGGCCTTACTTCGAGGCGGTGTTTCCCCAATCCTGGCTTGTCGAAGCAGGCCAATCGGCAACGGGCGCCCTGCTCGATCATATCGTGCTCATGCACGCCGCCGGCGGCGAGCCGACGGCAGCGCTGCATCAGCGTATCGTCAAGCGGATCTCGGAGCTCCGAACGCTCGAAGGCGAAGCGTTCGCAGCCCGCCTGCACGTGCTGCCGGATTTTCACGGCAACCGGTCGCCGCTCGCGGATCCGCATGCGGTGGGCGTCGTGAGCGGGCTCACCCTCGACACGTCCTTCGACGGTCTTTGCCGTCTCTACTGGCGTACCGGCGTCGGTATCGCGCTGGGCTTGCGGCACATTCTGGAGCGCATGCGCGAATATGGCTACATGCCCGACACGCTCAACGTTGCCGGCGGTCATGTGAAAAACCCGATGCTGATGGAGCTTTATTCCGACGTTACCGGCTGCAAGGTCGTGGTGCCGAAGATGAACGACGCCGTACTTCTCGGCACGGCGATCGCCGCATCGGTGGCTTGCGGTCTTCATGAAGACCTCGCAGCAGCGGGCGCGGCCATGTATCCCGGCGGCGACGTCCGTCTTCCGGATCCGGGCAAGACTGCGTGCTACGAGCGTGATTACCAGCGGTTTCTCGCCATGCATCGCCACCGCGCCGAATTGGATGCGATGGGATAGCGATCCGGACTTGCCGGTCAGCGCATCGGCGTATCGGCAAACATGCCTTCGAGTTCGTTGATCCTGCGGGCTCGAATTTCGCCCTCGCTGCCCGCGGCATGAATAACGGCGGCCGCGAAAAATTCCAGGAGCGCCGTCATGGCCGTGAAATTCTCGCGCGTCCCTGCTCGGGAGGGCGGCAGCGACAGGGTAAGATTGGCAAATTCGTGCGCCCACTCGGTATACTGAGCGGTGATCAGCAGGACCTTGTATCCCGAACGTCGTGCGGACCGCGCCAAAAGCCGGGATTTCGAAAAACGCGGCGTATCGACGATGACGAGCAACGCGTCCGTCGACTGATGCGCGAGAAGCTCGGCGTAATTGCCATTGGTGCCAGGGCAGAACTCAACATGATCACGGGCGTGGGCGAGGTGATGACAGAAATGCGCCCCCAACCCATCGAGGCTCTGGTGTGCCGCAATGAAGACTTCGCTGGCGGACAGCACCATGCCGACGGCGTCGAGCCAGACCGGCTGCGTCGCCAGGCTGTAGCAGTGATGAAGCATGTCGATCTGTTCGGCCATCACGTTTGCGAGCGGTCGGCCCTCGCTTGCATCCTTCTGCAATTGCTCCATGGCGGCCGGCAGCTGCCACGTTGCAGGCCCCGTATTCTCCCGCAGGTGAACCTTGATCCCGTCGAGCCCCTGATAGCCAAGCGCCCGCAGGAAGCGCCCGACAGTCATCGGGCTCAGTTCGAGCCGGTCGGCGACCGAAGAGGCGGTTTCAAAGGGCAGTTCGTTCAGATGATCTGAGAAATAGCGGGCAATACGACGCTCGGCTGGCGTTCCGGATTTCATATACTGTCTGAGCTTTTGGCTAAGATCTTCCAAGGATGCCTCGTTCTTGTTTTCAGCCGGTGCGCGATTCTATCCGGCTGATAGCAATCGCGAGGTGCTTCGAAATCAGAAAATCCCCATACCAGCACTAAGCCGTTGTTTTTTCGATCAGGAGCTTAATATATATTAGCTTTCACTCCAATACAACGAAGCCTTTTGGCGCAATACGATGCCGCGCGGCACGAAACCTTGCCGGCGCGAGTAAGGATCCCTACATGCGCAGTCGCACGCAAAGGATGCTGACTAAATGATCTTGGACGCCGCGCGCCTCGCCGCCGTTAACCTGTTTTCGCCGGAGACACGCAACGTCTTCTGGAAAGTACTCGGAATGACGCTAATCGTGCTGGCTGGTCTGTGGCTTGCGCTGAGAAGCGCCTTCATCGCGCTCGCGTTGCCCTCACTGCAGACTTTCCTCCCCGACCTGCCCGATTGGGCCGGCTGGCTGGGCTTCGTGTTTGCGGCCGTCGCGGGGCTTGGGCTTGCTCTTGCACTCGCGCTCTTGCTTTCGCCGGTCACCGCCTTGATTGCGGGCCTTTTCCTCGATGACGTCGCCGAGGTGGTGGAGAAGCGAGACTATGCGGGCGATGCGCCGGGCAAGGCCATGCCGCTCGGGGCGGCGCTCGCAAGTTCGCTGAAGTTTCTGGGCGTCGTCATCGTCGGCAATTTGATTGCGCTTGCGCTGCTCTTCGTGCCGGGCGTCAACCTGATCGCCTTCTTTGTGGTCAACGGCTATCTACTCGGTCGGGAATTCTTCGAGTTCGCGGCCATGCGATTTCGATCGCCGGCGGAAGCTCGACTGTTTCGCGTCAAGCATGCGCCGACGATTTTTCTCGGCGGATTGGTCATCGCAGCCTTCCTCGCCGTGCCGGTGCTGAACCTTTTGACGCCGCTCTTCGCCGCCGGGATGATGGTGCATCTGCACAAGCAGCTAAGCCGGAAAGATCCGCTATTCTCCGATCGCCTGCTGCGGTAGTTCCAGAAGCGGTGCCGGAATATCGCAGCTCTTCTCGGGCGACCGACAGAGGTCGGCGATGACGCAGCGCTCGCATTCCGGCTTGCGCGCCTTGCAGCAGTAGCGCCCGTGCAGGATCAGCCAGTGATGGGCGTGAAAGAGGTAGTGGTCGGGAATGACCTTCATCAGCCGCTGCTCGACCTCATCCGGGGTCTTGGCCGGTGCCAGGCGGATGCGGTTGGCAATACGGAAAATGTGCGTATCGACGGCGATCGTCGCATGGCCGAAGGCCATCGACAGCACCACGTTGGCGGTCTTGCGCCCGACGCCCGGCAGCGTCATCAACGCCTCGCGCGTCTGCGGCACCTCGCCGCCGAAGACGTCGATGAGCTTCTGCGACAGCGCGATCACGTTCTTCGCCTTGTTGCGGTAAAGACCGATCGTCTTGATGTAGTCGCGCAACCTTTCCTCGCCAAGCTCGATCATTTTTTGCGGCGTGTCGGCAACCGCAAAGAGGGCGCGTGTCGCCTTGTTGACGCCGACGTCGGTCGCCTGGGCGGACAGGGCGACCGCGACCACCAGCGTGAAGGGGTTGACGTGCTCGAGCTCCCCTTTCGGCACCGGCCGCTGAACGGAAAAGCGGCGAAAGATCTCCTCGATCTCGGCCCTCGAATAGGCGGAGCGGACAGCCGGCTTGCGACCTGCCGACGCACTTGACGTTTCCCGCGGCCGGGTGCTGGATTTGATCTTCAGATTTGCCATGAACGACCTATACTCAAGTCCCATGACGGAACGCAACGCCGATAGGCCGGACGAACGGCCGGTCTTTGCAGCCGAGCTCTTTCCCTACCGTTCGCTCGGACGCAAGGGGTTCAGGGTTCTGCTGGCGTTGATGGGCGCGTTCTGCCTGTTCTATGGCACCCTGTTCGTGATCCGGGGTGCCTGGCCGATCGGCCTTTTCATGGGTGCCGATTTCCTGCTGCTTTATGTTGCCTTCCGGTTCAACTACCGCTCGGGCCGTGCGCGTGAAGAGGTGACTGTTTCGCGAACCGACGTTTCGGTGCGCAAATTCTCTCCCTCGGGCCGGATGGTCGAGCACCGCTTCAATCCGTTCTGGGCGCGCTTTTTCGTGCGCCGCCATGAGGAGATCGGCATCACGTCGATGCGGATCAGCGGCGAGGGCAGGGCAACCGAGATCGGCTCTTTCCTCAATCCCGAGGACCGCGAGAGCTTCGCCAAGGCCTTCAAAAGCGCCCTTGCGACGGTTACGCGGCGGATTTAGCCGGAAACCGCAAGAATCGGGTGGAAGGAGAAGCGGTTAAGTGGTCATCTCCTCGACCAAGGAGAAAGCTCATGAACGCACTCGCCAAGCTCAATACGGACGTTACCCCAGATGGCCCGGACTACGACACGGTCCGCCGCGTGATCGAGCTCATCACGCTCGACTATCGCGACCAGCCATCGCTGGAGACGCTTGCGAGCGAACTCGGCCAATCGCCGACGCAGCTGCAAAAAACCTTTACCCGCTGGGCCGGACTGTCTCCCAAGGCCTTTCTGCAGGCGGTTACCCTCGACCACGCCAAGCGGCTGCTGCGCCAAGAGGACCTGCCGCTGCTTGAAACTTCGATCGAGGTCGGTCTTTCCGGGCCAAGCCGCCTGCATGACCTTTTCGTCACGCACGAGGCCATGTCGCCGGGAGAATGGAAGGCGCGCGGCGAGGGGCTCCTGATACGCTACGGCTTTCACGCCTCGCTGTTCGGCACCGCTCTTGTCATGGCGACCGAGCGCGGACTTGCCGGTCTCGCCTTCAGCGACGGCGACGAGCAGGCCTGCCTCAACGATATGACCAGCCGCTGGCCCAATGCGACGTTCGTCGAGGACCGCGAGGCGACCGCACCCTATGCGGAACGTGTGTTCCGGGAAGACAAATGGCGCTGCGACCAGCCGCTGCGCGTCGTGCTGATCGGCACGGATTTCCAGGTGCGTGTGTGGGAAAGCCTGTTGAAGATCCCGATGGGCAAGGCCGTCACCTATTCCGACATCGCCAACGATATCGGCCAGCCGACCGCCAGCCGCGCCGTCGGCGCCGCCGTGGGCCGCAACCCGATCTCTTTCGTCGTGCCCTGTCACCGCGCGCTCGGCAAGAACGGCGCACTCACCGGCTATCACTGGGGCCTGACGCGCAAGCGCGCCATGCTCGGCTGGGAGGCCGGAAAGGCCTGAGCAAGTCCTGCCCTCGTGATCACGCCGCCTTGGCCTCGGCGAGATCAAGCAGCGCCATAGCCGCTCCCTCGTCGGTAATCAGCGTGTTGCAGCCGATCCGCTTGATCGTCGCGCGGATCGCGACGGCGCGGTGGGCGCCGCCGGAGGAGAGCACGATGTGCTTGGCTTTCTTCAGCGTGTCGAGGTCGACGGACATGACGCGGCTGTTGATCGAGTGGTCGATAGAGCGGCCTTCCTGGTCGAGGAAGTTGAACATGGTATCGCAGACGCAGCCGGCGGCGACGAGCTCTTCCAGTTCCTGTTTGGATATGAAGCCCTCCGACAGCGAAGTGGAATGCGGGCCGATATCGCCGCAGCTGACGATCGCCAGGTCAAGGTTCTCCGCCAGCCGATAGATCGTCTCAAGTCCGCATTTTTCGATCAGGTTGCGTTTCGTCTCGACGGAATCGACAAGCAAGGGCGCGAGGAACATGTAGCATTCCGCGCCGAGCTGGCTCGCCAGCCGCCAGGTATAATCGATCGGATTGGTCTGGTGGACGGCGACGATGCCGCCGAGCAACGAAACCACCTTGCAATTGTCCCGCCGGGGAGGCCGGAAGCTCGCCAGCGACGCCGTCATCGTGCGTCCCCAGCCAACTCCGATCGTAAAGTTGTCGGGGATGGCTTCCGTCAGAAACTGGCCGAGCGCCAGGCCGACGCTTTTGGCTTGCGCGTTGGCATCGCCGCCGACCGGTGCCGGCACGACGATCGCCTCGTCGAGGCCATAGGCGCGCTCCAGCTTGATCGCCAGCTCGACACAGTCGTCAATGCCCTCGTTGATGAAGATCTGCACCTCGGCGCGCCGCATCGCTTCGTCGAGCAGCCGAATGACCGTCGTGCGGCTGATGCCCAGCTGTTCGGCGACGTCTTTTTGCGTAAGTCCTTGATTGTAGTAGAGCCAGGCGGCGCGCAGCCGCAAGGATGCGGCTTCGGCCAAGGCCGTGTGTGTTCCACGTCTGAGCTTGGCCATCGGTCCTCCGGCAAGTGCCGCCGCACCTTAGGGGCGGCCGTCGACCTGTTAGCCTCGATACTCGCCGTAATTTGAAACTTATGTCAATTCAATTACGCAAATGTCCTTGACTTTTCTATCCGTGAACGATGATATTCCAGGGAAACCGGAGGCACTCGGAACCTAGGGTCTTTTCCGATGCCCGCCCTATATGAAGTTTTGCTTTCCCTTCATCTGCGGTTGGAGGAGGGTGTAAAACCGCACCAGGCTCTGCACGCCGGTCAACGTTCGTATTCAACGAGGAATATCCATCATGAGCTCCAAGCTTGACCAACTCCGCTCCATGACGACGGTGGTCGCCGACACCGGCGACATCGAAGCGGTCGCCCGCCTGAAGCCGGTCGATTGCACCACCAATCCGACGATCGTGCTAAAGGCGCTCGGCACGCCGACGTTTGCCGACACGATCAAGGAAGCCGTTCTATGGGGCAAGAAGCAGGGCGGCAATCCCGAAGCCGTCGCCTCCGAAGTCGCAAGCCGCCTGGCGATCTCCGTGGGTGCCGCGCTGGTGAAACTCGTTCCCGGCCGCGTCTCCACCGAAGTGGACGCCGACCTGTCCTTCGACATCGACGGATCGCTTGCCAAGGCGCGCAGCATCATCGCGGCCTATAAGGAGCGCGGCATCGAGCGCGACCGCATCCTCATCAAGCTCGCGTCAACCTGGGAAGGCATTCGCGCCGCCGAAGTGCTGCAGAAGGAAGGCATCGACTGCAATCTGACCCTGCTCTTCAGCAAGGCTCAGGCGGTCGCCTGCGCCGACGCCAAGGTCTTCCTGATCTCGCCCTTCGTCGGCCGGATCCTTGACTGGTACAAGAAGTCCACGGGCAAGGAATACACGTCTGCCGACGATCCGGGCGTCCTGTCGGTCCGTGATATCTACCACTACTACAAGTCCCATGACATCAAGACGGTCGTCATGGGCGCCTCGTTCCGCAGCGCCGCCGAAATCGAGGCACTGGCCGGCTGCGACCGCCTGACGATCAGCCCGGCTCTGCTCGACGAACTGTCCAACGACCAGGGCAAGCTCGAGCGGCAGCTGTCGCCTGATAACACGAAGGCCGAGCCGAAGATCGAGATCGACGAGAAGACCTTCCGCTGGATGATGAACGAAGATCAGATGGCGACCGAGAAGCTCTCGGAAGGCATTCGCGCCTTCGGCAAGGACCTCGTTGCGCTGCGCACGATGGTCAGCAAGGAACTGCAGTTGGCAGCGGCTTAAGGTCTTTTGGGAAAGTTCGAAGGGCGGAAATTGTTGCCGCCCTTCGCTTATCGCTGAGGGCCGCCTCGCTGTGGCTCCGCGCCTGCCTGTCGGGCATGTTCTCCCCGCCGGGGAGTAGGTGGTCCGAGGGCTCGGATGAGGGCCCCCTACGGCACGACCCCGATACCTCCTAATTCCCTATGAATTCCGCCCTGATCTCGTCCGTCCGGCTGCCGATCGTCGGCGCGGCGCGGTCGTCTTTGTGGCGGCGGCCATTGACGCGGATCGGGCTGGCGGTGGTGCGCACGCAAACGCCGTCGGCGCGAGTGACCGTCTGCAGCATGTCTATCTGACGGAAGGCGGCGGTTTCCAGCAGCTTCGGCCAGTCGAGCACTTCGGCGGCCCAGATGTCGGCCGGTTCCAGGATTGCGAGCCACTCCGAAACCGTCCTGTCGCGCAGTCGCGTCGCGATCAGAGCCTTGGCGGCATCACGGCGGGTGAAGGCTTCGTCCGGCGTAAAGGAGGCAAGCGCCGGAAGGTCGAGGAGCGGCGCGAGCTTGGCGAGCGGCATCATCGCCACCGCCAGCCAGCCGTCCCTGCACGCATAGACGCCGTAGGGCGCGGCGAGATAGGCATGGGCGTTGCGCACCGCCGATTTTTGCGGCAGCCGCCCACCGTCGTTGAGATGCGTGGTCAGCACCTCGAATTGGAAATCGACCATCGCCTCCATCAGGCTGGTTTCGACATGGACGCCTTCACCGCTGATGCTTCGGCGCACCAGGCCGGCGAGGATGGCCTGCACGAGCAGGTTGCCCGCCAGCATGTCGGCAACGGCAAGGCCGAAGGGCACGGGC
This sequence comes from Rhizobium sp. RAF56, assembly GCF_052113965.1. Classification (NCBI taxonomy): domain Bacteria; kingdom Pseudomonadati; phylum Pseudomonadota; class Alphaproteobacteria; order Hyphomicrobiales; family Rhizobiaceae; genus Rhizobium; species Rhizobium sp. RAF56. Next base: position 129,214 of record NZ_JBFRDU010000004.1, on the reverse strand, counting down.
CCGTCGCCGGCCTCGCCGTTCAGCCACATCGCCCCGGAACGCGCCTGCGCCAACAGATCCTGGCCCGGGAAATGCGCCCAATCGTCCGCCGGCCCATAGCCGGTGATGCTGCCGTAGACGATGCGAGGATTGATCTTGCGGACCGTCTCGTAGTCGAGCCCTAGGCGCTCGATGACGCCGGGGCGGAAATTCTGGATGACGACGTCGGCCTTGGCGATCAGGGCGCGGATGGCCTTAAGATCGCCCGGATCCTTCATGTTGCCGGCAAAGCTCTCCTTGCCCCGGTTGATGGCGTGAAACAGCGTGGAATCGCCGCCGATCTCGGTGTCGGTCAAATAGAGCCGCCGGCAGAGGTCGCCGCCGTCGGGGCGCTCGATCTTGATAACGCGGGCGCCGAGATCGCCGAGACGAAGCGCGGCCATCGGGCCGGCAAGGAACTGGCTCATATCCAGCACGGTGATGCCGGCGAGCAGGTCTTCTTCCTTATGGGCAGTCATATGCGGTGGTCCTTCAGCCCTTGATCTCGGGCGCGTCGGCGGGCCGGCCGTCTCTGTAGCGCACGGTCTGAATATGCTCGCAATAGAGCACGAGTTCGCCTTCGCCCTTGAACACCTCGTAGGACGAGCGGATGAGGCCGAGATCCCTGTACTTCGGCTGTTTGTCGAGGTTGGTGCGGATCGTATAGATCGTGTCGCCGATGAAGGTCGGCTTGATGAAGCGCAGCTTGTCGTAGCCGTATGAAAAGGCGTTGACGCAATTGGTGGCGACGAGGCCAAGGCCGGCGGAAAAGACAAAGGCGCCCGCCACCAGCCGCTTGCCGAAAAGCCCCTCGGTCTCGGCAAAGATCTGGTCGCCGACATAGGGGTGCATGTCGAGCACGAGCGCGTTGAACTGCATCGACTCGCCCTCGGAGATCGTCCGGCGCAGCGAGCGTATCTTATGGCCGATCTCGAAGTCTTCGTAGAACCAGTTTTCCGCGTTCCACACCGGAAGCGAGGCGTGGTCTTGAGGCATGGACTTCGGATGGGTGCTGGATGTGCCGACGGTAGCGGTCATGGCTGTCTCGATGTGGGTCTATCTGTTTGTTTTTACGCAATTCCGGACGGAAAACCGCGTCACACTTTTCCCGTAATTGCCTAGAGCGCCCAGAGGCGCTTGGCATTGCGGAAAAACAGGCTCTCGCGTTCGTCCGGGCTACAGCCGGATAGGAGCGCGTGGGTGGCGGCGACCCAATGCGTCAACCCGCCGCCGAGCGTGCAGACCGGCCAGTCGCTGCCCCAGACGACGCGGTCCCAGCCGAAACTCGCTATGGAATGTTCGACAAAGGGACGAAGCGTTTCCACCGTCCAGCTGTCGGGATCGGCATAGGCGACGATGCCGGAGATTTTGACGGTCACGTTCGACCGGCGCGCGATATCGGCGATAGCTGTTTTCCAGACGTCGCTCATTCCGTCCTTGACGGCAGGAACGCCGCAATGATCGAGGATGAAGCGGATGTCGGGATTGAGATCGACGAGGGCTGTGGCCTTTTCGATCTGGTGCGGCAGGACGCAGAGGTCGAAGGTCAGGCGCGTGCCGGCAAGACGCTTGAGATTCTCTCGAAAAAGGGCGCCTTCGGAAAGATCGTCCGGCACGACATGCAGCACCCGCCGGAAGCCCTTGACGAAAGGGTCGGCAAGCACGCGCTCGAGATAGGCGGCAAAGCCGTCTTCCTCCGGGCGGCACGCGGCAATCGCGCCGCGGATGAGGCTTCCGGGCCGTTCGGCGAGCCGGTGCACGTAGGCCGTCTCCGCCTCCATATCGGCGACAGCCACATCTACCTCCATGTGGAGCGTATCGGTGATGCCGGAGCGCTGCGCCTCGCGTGCGTAATCCTCGTAGAGGCTGTCGCGGTTCAGCGCTGCTGCTTGCTCAAGCCACGGATAACGCAGGGCTTTCCTGTCGATGACGTGCAGATGTGTATCGAAAAGCATGGCAAACCTCCCCTGCGATGCCTACGAGCTATATACTCACATAAGAATAATCTATTCAAATAAAAATTATTGCTCGGAGTCGTCAGGTTTGCCCGCCACCGTTTCGGATATCTGGCGAGCGGCCTCGCAAACATACTCGGTTACCTGATCGTAGGTCGGTGCATCGGCGTTGACCGGTTCGATAAAGGGACAGGTGAGCGCGGCCAAGGCATTGCCGTCGAGCGCCAGGACCGGGGCGGAAATGTTGCGCACGCCGGTGGTCTGCAGGCTGTCCATCGTCTCGAAGCCGCGTTCGCGGATAAACTGCAGCCGTTCCTCGAGATCGGGCGGCATGCGCGACACTTCCTGCTGGCGCTGCTGCTCCGTCACCATCATGCGCCGCTGCTGATCGTCGCGGAAGGCGAGCAGGATATGCCCGGAGCCGGTGTTGAAGAGGTTGATCTGCGCGCCGACGCGGATCGAAATGCCCCAGTAGGTGGGCGAATCCTGCTGCGCGATGACGACGACCGAGCCACGGTCGAAGACCGCGAGATGACAGGACTGTTCGGCGCGGTTGGAGAAATCGCGCATCAGCGGCGTCGCGAAGGATACGAGGCGCCGCACCGGGGCGTGGAAATGCGCCAGCCCGAACAGCTTCAGCGTCATGAAAAAGCGGTCGCCTTCCTGCCGCTGCACGTAGCCGCGCCGCACCAGGCGGTCGAGCATGCGGTAGAATTCGTTCGGGCTCTTGCCGAGTTGCTTTGCGATCTCCGCCTGCGTGAGCCCGCCGTCGATCCGCGCCAACAGTTCGAGAATGTCGAGACCCTTGTCCAGGGCAGGCGCGCGGTAGCGCTCGCTTTCGTCTTCCAATGCCATATATTCCCTCGCATGCATAAATGGTTTTGATATTCATATATGAATGGAAACGATTTGCAAGCGGCCGGATGATCGGTGCTTGACGCTCAGTAAAGATGATGTTTACATATGAATTATTGATCCATATTTGGATCGGGGAGATTTCGGACGGAATAGTCCGGAAAAATGGGAGGAGTTTCCGATGACGAAATTGAAAGCCGGCGTCGTCGCCGGGCTATTGGCGGTTCTCGCCAGCACCACGGCCTGGTCCGCCGACCTGCCGGGTAAATTCGCGGGCGTCACCATCGACGCCAAGCTGATCGGTGGCCAGCAATACGAGCCGCTCTATGCACGCATCGCCGAGTGGGAAAAGGCGACGGGCGCCAAGGTCAACATCCTGTCGAAGAAGAACCACTTCGAACTCGACAAGGAAATCAAGTCTGACATGGCGTCGGGCAAGATCACCTGGTGCGTCGGCTCGAACCATTCGTCCTTCGCTCCGCAGTATCCCGAACTCTATGCCGATCTCGCCAAGCTGCTGCCGAAGGAAGAAATCGCCGAGTTCGTCGATTCGACGATCAGCGCTTCCACCATCGACGACAAGCTGGTGATGTTGCCGCGCGCGCAGTTCGACGTCTCGGCCCTCTACTACCAGAAGAGCCTCTATCAGGACGAAGCCAAGAAGACGGCGTTCAAGACCAAGTACGGCTACGATCTGGCGCCGCCGAAGACCTGGAAGGAAGTGACCGATCAGTCGATCTTCTTCTCCAACCCGCCGAACTTCTTCGGTACCGAATTTGCCGGCAAGGAAGAGGCGATCAACGGCCGCTTCTATGAAATGCTGGTTGCCGAAGGCGGCGACTACCTGAAGGACGGCAAGCCGGCGTTCAACTCGGAAGCCGGTGTTCGCGCGCTCGACTGGTTCGTCAATCTCTATAAGGCGAAGGCCGTCCCGGCCGGCACCACCAACTATCTGTGGGATGAACTCGGCGCAGGCTTCGCCTCGGGCACCATCGCCATGGACCTCGATTGGCCGGGCTGGGCAACCTACTTCAACGACCCGAAGTCGTCGAAGGTCGCGGGCAATGTCGGCGTCGTCGTCCAGCCGACCGGTTCTTCCGGCAAGCACACCGGCTGGTCCGGCCACCACGGCTTCTCGGTTACTGAATCCTGCGCCAACAAGGATGCTGCCGCCTCGCTCGTCTGGTTCCTGACCAACGACGACTCGCAGAAGCTCGAAGCCGCGAACGGCACGCTGCCGACCCGCAAGGCCGTCTGGGAGTGGGATATCGCGCAGGCCGCTTCCGATCCTTACAAGAAGGAAGTGCTGAGCACGTTCCAGGAAGCCGCGAAATACGCCTTCCCGGTTCCGCGCACGCCGCAATGGATCGAGATTTCCAACGTCGTCTATCCTGAACTCCAGGCCGCCATCCTCGGCGACAAGACGTCGAAGGAAGCGCTCGATGCCGCCGCCGACAAGGCGACGCAGGTTCTGAAGGACGCCGGCGAACTCTAAGCGCCGCACCATACACCCCGCGCCCGGCAAACGGGTGCGGGGCATTTTTCAAAGCTTTCTTGACCCGCCTGTACGGGGCCGGTCTGCCCGGTCAGATAAAACAGGTCCTGACCCGCCGCTGGGCCCATGACATTGCATTCCTGATCGTGACGGGATGCGAACAGGTACACGCTATGCTCAAAAAACTATCGCCACCGGTCCTGCTTCTACTTCCGGCAATCATCGTGCTTGTGGCGGTGGTGCTCTTTCCGCTGCTTTTGTCGCTTTATTCGAGCTTCACGCCCTTCCGGCTGACAAAGCCGGCGACGCTTGGGGTCTGGATCGGTCTGCGCAACTACCAGCGCATCCTCAGCGATCCGGTCTTCCTCGTTGCCTTCGTGCGCACCGTCGTGCTTCTGACCATCGCGCTCAATCTGGAAATGCTGCTCGGGCTGGGGCTTGCGCTTCTGGTCAACAAGGCGACCTATGGCAAGCGCATCCTGCGTACGCTGATGATGTTCCCGATGATGTTTTCGCCCGTTCTCGTCGGCTTCCAGTTCAAGTTCATGTTCAACGACAATGTCGGCATCATCAACAATGCCCTGCAGTCGCTGGGCGTGACGACGCAAGCCATCCCGTGGCTGATCGACGGCAATCTCGCCTTCATGTCGATCGTCATCGCCGAAGTCTGGTCGTCCACCTCGGTCTTCGCCATCCTCATCCTCGCCGGCCTGCTTGCCATGCCGCAGGAGCCGGTGGAGGCGGCGCGCGTCGACGGCTGCACGCCGTGGCAGACCTTCCGCTATGTAACCTGGCCGTTCCTGATGCCGTTCGCCTTCATCGCCATGACGATCCGTTCGCTCGACGTCGCCCGTGCCTATGACATCGTCAAGATCATGACCGACGGCGGGCCCGCCCGGCGCACCGAGCTGGTGTGGACGCTGGTCGGCCGAACGGCCTATGCCGACGCGCAGATGGGGCTTGCAAACGCCATGGCCTATGTCTCGATCATTCTTTCGATCATCTTCACCGTCTATTTCTTCCGCAAGCTTGCGCTTGCCCGCACCCAGATCGGAGCGGAGTGGTAATCATGAATCGCAACACGCAACAACGCATTCGCCGGCGGATCGGAACCGTCGCCTATCTGATCGGGCTTTTCCTGGCGCTGCTCGTCATCTGCCTTCCCGGCTTCTGGATCATCCTCAGCTCGCTGCGTCCGACGGTCGAGATCATGGCGAAGCCCCCGGTATGGATCCCGAACGAGATTTCGCTCGATGCCTATCGCGCCATGTTCGGCGGGCTGGGGCAGGGCGGCATCCCCGTCTGGGACTATTTCCGCAACTCGCTGATCATCTCCATTACCTCGACGGTGATCGCGCTTATCATCGGCATGTCGGGCGGCTATGCCTTCGCCCGCTACCGCTTCCGCGGCAAGTCGGCGGTGTTCCTGGGCCTTATGCTGACACGCTCCGTCCCGGGCATCGCTTTGTCTCTGCCGCTGTTCATGGTCTATGCGCGCATCGGCATCATCGACACGCATTTCGGCCTGATCCTGACCTATGTGGCGCTGAACGTGCCGTTTACGATCTGGCTGATCGACGGCTTCTTCCGCCAGGTGCCGAAGGATCTCGCCGAAGCTGCCCAGATCGACGGCTGTACGCGCTGGCAGGCTTTCTGGCAGGTGGAGTTTCCGCTGGCTGGTCCTGGCATCGCATCCGCGGGCATCTTCGCCTTCCTGACCTCCTGGAACGAGTATGCGCTGGCATCGCAGCTGACGCGGTCGGTCGATTCCAAGACGCTGCCGGTCGGCCTTCTCGACTACACCGCCGAATTCACCATCGATTGGCGCGGCATGTGCGCGCTGGCCGTCGTGATGATCATCCCGGCGCTCGCCCTTACATTCATCATTCAGAAGCACCTGGTGTCCGGTCTGACATTCGGTGCGGTCAAAGGTTGACAGCATGGCCCAGGTCTCGCTCAAGAAACTCGTCAAGCGCTATGGTGCGCTGGAAATCGTCCACGGTATCGACCTCGACATTCGCGACAAGGAGTTCGTCGCGCTCGTAGGTCCCTCGGGCTGCGGCAAGTCGACGACGCTGCGCATGATCGCGGGCCTCGAGGACATTTCCAGCGGCGTCATCGAGATCGGCGGCGCGCCGGTCAACGATCTGCCGCCGCGCGATCGCAACATCTCCATGGTGTTCCAGTCCTACGCGCTCTATCCGCACATGACGGTGCGCGAAAACATGGGCTTTTCGCTGAAGATCGCCAAGTTGCCGCAGGCCGAAATCGACCAGCGCGTCAACGAGGCCGCGGCCATCCTGAGTCTCGATGCGCTGATGGAACGCCGCCCGGCGCAGCTTTCCGGCGGCCAGCGCCAGCGCGTCGCCATGGGGCGCGCTATCGTGCGCCAGCCGGAAGTGTTCCTCTTCGACGAGCCTCTGTCGAACCTCGACGCCAAGCTGCGCACGCAGATGCGCACGGAGATCAAGAAGCTGCACGCCAAGGTGCAGTCGACGGTCATCTACGTGACCCACGACCAGGTCGAGGCGATGACGCTCGCCGACCGCATCGTCATCATGCGGGATGGCTATATCGAACAGGTCGGCACGCCGGACGAAGTGTTCAAACGCCCCGCGACCCGCTTCGTCGCGGGCTTCATCGGCTCGCCGCCGATGAACATCGAAGAGGCGACGATCTCGGGCGGTCACGTGGTGTTCGGCAACGGTGACAAGCTGCCGCTGCCCGGGCAATTCTCCGGTCGGGTCAAGGAGGGCGAAAAGGTTGCCTTCGGCCTCAGGCCAGACGACATTTTCCCGACGGGCCACGGCCTGCATTCTGGCGCCGACACAGCCGTCCACGAGGTGACCCTGCCGGTCGCGATTACCGAGCCGCTCGGCAACGAGACGCTTGTTTTCGTGGAGTTCGCCGGCCGCGAATGGGTATCGCGGATGCTCAATCCGCATCAGCTGAAAACCGGCGAGCAGCTGAAGATGAGCTTCGACCTCAGTCAGGCGCATCTCTTCTCCGCTGAAACCGGCAAGAGCCTGGCGCTCTGAAGGGAGGACGAAACATGGCTCGCATCGAAAAGATCGAACTGCGCATGGTCGACCTGCCGCCGAAGGTGAAGCGGACGGACGCCATCCAGAGCTTCGTCAGCCAGGAAACGCCGATCGTCACGATCACCGACAGCGACGGCGCCACCGGCACCGGCTACAGCTATACGATCGGCACCGGCGGCTCGTCTGTCATGCGGCTGCTCTCAGATCATCTCGTGCCGATCCTGATCGGCGAGGACGCCGATTGCATCGAGGCGATCTGGCATAAAATGGAGTTCGCGACGCACGCGACGACGATCGGTGCGATTACCGCGCTGGCGCTGGCCGCCGTCGACACGGCGCTCTGGGACCTGCGCGCCAAGAAGCAGAACACGCCGCTCTGGAAGCTCGCGGGCGGCGCCAAGGACAGCTGCCCTCTCTACACCACCGAAGGCGGCTGGTTGCATATCGAGAAGGAGGCGCTGGTCGAGGACGCACTGGCCGCCAAGGCCAAGGGCTTTTCCGGCTCGAAGGTGAAGATCGGCAAGCCGCACGGTTCCGAGGACTACGCGCGGCTGTCGGCGATGCGCGCAGCACTCGGCGACGGTTTCGAGATCATGACCGACTGCAATCAGGGCTTTACGGTCGACGAGGCGATCCGCCGCGCCGCGCGATTGCAGGAGCTCGATCTCGCCTGGATCGAGGAGCCGCTTCCGGCCGACGATCTCGACGGTCACATCCGCCTGACGCGCTCGACCCCAACGCCGATCGCGGTCGGCGAATCCATCTATTCGATCCGTCATTTCCGCGAATACATGCAGAAGGGCGCGTGCTCGATCGTCCAGGTGGACGTCGCCCGCATCGGCGGCATTACGCCCTGGCTGAAGGTGGCGCACGCGGCGGAAGCCTTCGACATCCCGGTCTGCCCGCACTTCCTGATGGAGCTGCATGTCAGCCTTGTCTGCGCCGTGCCGAACGGCAAATATGTCGAATACATCCCGCAACTCGACGATCTCTCGACCAAGGGCATGGAGATCAAAAACGGCCGGGCGATCGCGCCCTCGGAGCCCGGTATCGGGATCGCCTGGGACTGGGAGGCGGTCAAGGCGCGCTCGATTGGCGAGTTCACCAGGGAAATCCACGGCTAAGGAGGAAACCATGCAGCGGATGGGAATGGTGATCGGGCTCGAACCCTCGAAGGTCGCCGAATACAAGACGCTGCACGCAGCGGTCTGGCCGGAAATCCTCGCCCTGATCTCGGAGTGCAACATCACCAACTACTCGATCTTCCTGAAGGAGCCGGAAAACCTGCTGTTCGGCTACTGGGAATATGTCGGCACGGATTTCGAGGCGGACATGGCGAAAATGGCCGCAAGCCCGAAGAACCAGCAATGGTGGTCCGTCTGCATGCCCTGCCAGAAACCGCTCGATACCCGCAAGCAAGGCGAGTGGTGGGCGATGATGGAAGAGGTGTTTCATCATGGCTGACTATCGGAAATTGCCCCTTCTTATTGCATATAGGAGGAATGGCGGATTGTTGGCGAAAGTCGACAGACCTTCCGTCACCCCGGCCTTGAGCCGGGGTCCAGCTGCGCCGCGTCTGCGGCGCGAGAGAGTCTTCTGCGCTCAAGGACTTGAGCGCGCTGGATGCGGGATCAAGTCCGGCATGACGGCGAAGATGGCGGCGCCTTGGTTGAAGATTGGCCAGCCTGCTTTGTCTGGGCTGGAACGCGAATGACCTTTGATCCCAAATCCCTGCGCCAATGGTGGCCGAAACCCGCGAGCCCGCGCCCGATCGTGATCTTCGGCGCCGGCAGCATCGTCGGCGACGCGCATCTGCCCGCATATAAGAACGCCGGCTTCCCCGTCGCGGGCGTCTTCGATCCGAACCGGGAGAAAGCGCAGACGCTCGCCGATCAATGGGGCATCCGTGTGTTTGGCGACGAGGCCGAGGCGCTTGGCGTCGAAGGCGCGATCTTCGATCTCGCCACACCCCCGGCAGCCCACGCCGCTATCCTGTCGAAACTGCCGCGCGGTGCATTCGCGCTGATCCAGAAGCCGATGGGGGGCGATCTTGCCGAGGCGACGGAGATCCTGAAAGTCTGCCGCGAGCGCGACCTCAAGGCGGCGGTCAATTTTCAGCTGCGGTTCGCGCCGATGATGCTGGCGCTCTACGATGCGGTCGAGAAGGGTTATCTCGGCGAGGTCGTCGATTTCGACGCCTGGCTGGCGCTCGCCACCCCCTGGGGGCTTTGGCCGTTCCTGAAAGGCTTGCCGCGCATCGAGATCGCCATGCACTCGATCCACTACCTCGATTTCATTCGTGGCCTGCTCGGCAATCCCAGGGGAGTGCACGCCAAGACCATCGGCCACCCGAACCACGATGTCGCGCAGACGCGCACCGCGGCGATCCTCGACTACGGCGACAGGGTGCGCTGCGTGCTCTCGGTCAACCACGACCACGATTTCGGCCGCAAGTTCCAGGCCTGCGAGTTCCGCATCTGCGGAACGAAAGGCGCAGCTTACATAAAGCTCGGCGTCAACCTCGACTATCCGCGCGGCGAGCCGGACGAGCTCTGGATCCGGCCGGGTGCCGGCGACTGGGTCGAGGTGAAACTCGAAGGCGCCTGGTTCCCGGATGCCTTCGCCAATCGCATGGCAAACCTTCAGCGCTTCGCGTCCGGCGAGGACGCGACACTTGTCGGCTCGGTCGAGGATGCCTGGCAGACGATGGCGCTGGTCGAGGCTGCCTATCAATCGAGTGCCGCGCCGGCGACGCCGCTGGCGCCACTTCCGGAGACTTGAATTCATGACGGAACAGACGATCCATTTCGAGGACTACCAACTGGGCTCCGTGCGGTTGACGACCGGCCGCACGATCACCGAGACCGACTTCGTCGTCCATGCCGGCCACACCGGCGATTTCTTTCCGCACCATATGGACGCCGAATTTGCCAAGACGCTCCCCGGCGGCCAGCGCATCGCGCATGGGACGATGATCTTTGCGATCGGTGTCGGACTGACCGCCTCCCTGATCAATCCGGTCGCCTTTTCCTACGGCTATGACCGGTTGCGCTTCGTCAGGCCGGTGCATATCGGCGATACGATCCGCACGCGGGTGACGATCTCGGCCAAGGAGGACGATCCGAAGCGTCCCGCCGCCGGCCGCGTCGTGGAACGCTGCGAGGTCATCAACCAGCGCGATGAGGTGGTGCTTGCGGCCGATCACATCCTGATCGTCGAGCGCAGGTCCGTGGCGGTGTGAGAGATATGGCAAAGCTCAAGGGAATGACCTGGTCGCATCCGCGCGGCTATGATCCGATGGTGGCCTGCGCGAAGGCCTGGCTGGAAAAAACCGGCGTCGAGATCGAATGGGAAAAACGCTCGTTGCAGGATTTCGAATCCTTTCCGGTCGACGAGCTTGCGGCCGCCTACGACCTGATCGTCATCGACCACCCGCATGTCGGCCAGATCACGCGGGAGAATTGCCTGCTGCCGCTGGACGAGCCGGAGCATGCGGACGAGATTGCGCCGATAGCGGCGGGCACCATCGGCCGATCCTATCCGAGCTACAATTGGCAAGGGCGGCAATGGGCTTTCCCGATCGATGCGGCGACCCAGGTGCAGGCCTATCGTCCCGATCGGCGCGCCGGGCCGGTTGGGGATCTCGACGATATCCTGCCGCTGGTCAGCGCGGGCAGGGCGATCCTGCCGATGCGGCCGCCGCATTCGCTAATGACCTTCTTCACGCTCGCCGCGCATCTCGGCTTTCCCTTGAGGGTCGAGGGGCCGGAGCTGATCGCGGCTAGCGATGGCGAGGCCGTTCTCGACTGGATCGCGAGGCTGGTGGCGGAGATGGATCCGGCCTGCTTCGAGATGGACCCGATCGCCGTCCTCGATCGAATGGGCCAGGAAGATTGCGCCTACGACGTCGCGCCGTTCATCTACGGCTATGTCAGCTATTCCTTTGCCGGATTCCGACCCGCGCGCATCGCCTTTGCCGACATGCCGGCGATCGGCGGACGGTTGCCGCGCGGTTCGGCGTTGGGTGGCACCGGGATTGCCGTTTCGGCCAAGACTGCGTTTCCCGAGGAGGCCAAGGCGTTTGCGCGCTGGATCGCCAGCGGCCCGGTTCAGGCCGGGATCTACGCAGGCGCGGATGGCCAGCCCGGTCATTCCGACGCCTGGGTCAGCGACCAGGTAAACAAACGTGCGATCGATTTCTACAGCGGCACGCGGGCGACGCTTGAAGGTGCCTTCGTGCGTCCGCGTCACGACGGCTATATGGAATTCCAGCAACAGGCGTCGGATCTTATCACCAATGGCTTGCGGGGGCGCGAGCGCTATGGCCTTCTCGTCGGAAGGCTCAACCAGCTCTTCGCGCAATCGTTTCGGAACTAGGCGCCCCTCGGCGTGGAAAGGACAAACCATGAGACACGGATTGGAAGGCAAGGCCGTATTGATCACGGCGGCAGCGCAAGGGATCGGCCGCGCGAGCGTGGAGCGCTTCATCTCGATGGGAGCGCGTGTGATTGCGACCGACATCAATGAAAAGGCGCTTTCGGAGATCGAGGGCGCTGAGAAGCATGTGCTCGACGTTCTCGACAGCGCCGCCGTCAAGGCATTCGCCGCCAAGATCGGTGCGGTCGACGTGCTCTTTAACTGCGCCGGCTTCGTGCATGCGGGCACCATCCTCGACTGCGAGGAGAAGGACTGGGATTTCTCCTTCAACCTCAACGCCAAGGCCATGTACACGACCTGCCGCACCTTCCTGCCGGGCATGCTGGAAAAGGGCAAGGGCTCGATCGTCAACATGGCGTCGGTCGCCTCGAGCGTAAAGGGCGTGCAGAACCGTTTCGCCTATGGCGCCTCCAAGGCAGCCGTCATCGGCCTTACCAAGGCAATTGCTGCTGATTTCGTGGCGAAGGGCATCCGCGCCAACGCCATCTGCCCAGGTACGGTCGACAGCCCGTCGCTGCACGATCGCCTGCGCGCGACCGGCGACTACGACAAGGCCATGAAGGATTTCATTGCTCGCCAGCCGATGGGACGCATCGCCACCGCCGAAGAAGTGGCGGCGCTGGTGACCTACCTGGCTGGTGACGAGGCGGGCTTCACCACCGGCCAGATCCATGTCGTCGACGGCGGTTGGACCGGCTGATCGCTCCGAAACTGGAAGGGGCCGGCATTGTCGCCGGCTCCATCCGCCAAGCTTGTGCCGCCCCTGCCTTGTCTGTCGTCCCACCGGGCGTATATCAAGATGCGAAGCCTAGAGCGAAGGAGCGTGTCGGCATGCAGCCGGATGGCAAGCCACAGGTACGGTCTCCGGCAATGGTGATGTTTCTCAAGCATGAGAGCATCTTTCTCGCCATCATCGCCAGTCTGGCGGTTTTTCTGTTTCTGACGTCGCGCGATTTCAACGCGCGCAACTTCCTGATCAGTTGGAACTGCGGAGCCGGCATCTATATCGTCATGACGTGGTACCGGATGCTGACGTCGAATGTGCATCGCATCCGCAAGCGGGCTTCGGATCTCGATTTCTCCGATGTGCTGTTGCTGTGCCTGTCGATCGCGGCGGCCGTCGCCAGTATCGGCGGCATCGCGCTGGAGCTTAGCGGCATCAAGGCCGCTTCGGGCGACGTGGCGCTAGCCCACGCCGCCATAGCGATCGGCACCATCCTGATCTCCTGGGTGTTTCTGCACACGCTGTTTACCACCCACTATGCGCATCGCTTCTATGCCGATCGCAGCGGGCAACCGCCGATCCGCTTCCCGGAGGGCGTGAAGGAGCCGATCTACTGGGATTTCCTGTATTTCTCCTTCACCATCGGCGTCGCGTCGCAAACGGCTGACGTGGCGATCGCCACCATGCAGATGCGGCGGCTTGCGCTCATTCACAGCGTGCTGTCCTTCCTGTTCAACACGACCATTCTGGCGCTCGCCATCAATGTCGGCGCAAGCCTGCTCTGAACGGTACGGCCGAGGCCGGATCAGGTCACGGCGCTTCCGGCCATCAGCGCCAGCACGAGGAAGATCAGGAAGATCACGAGTGCGACGACGAACAGCACCTTCGAGATGGTGGCCGTTGCGGCCGAGACGCCGGAAAAGCCAAGAAAGCCGGTGATCAGCGAAATGACCAGAAAGATGATAGCCCAACGCAGCATCGAATTTTCCTCCATGTTGACGGAGGAATGACGCGCAAAACGGGAAATTGTTCCGTCGCCGTAACGTAAGCCGGCAAAATTTCGGGAATGCCGGCCGCCGCATCGCCGGCCGGCATCCATTCGCGCAGTCGGTCGGACCTACATGAGCCCCAGCTGTTTGTAGAAGCCGAGTGCGTCGTAATAGTCGGATTGCTGCTTGATGGCCCCCTTTTCGATGACGAATACCGAGGCGCCATCGAAGGTAAAGGCTTTGTTCGTGGCCTTGGTGCCGTCGGCCCAGGGGCCGCTGTTGGTGCCGCTGAAGGTCCATTCGAAGGAGACCTTGTCGCCGCTGACGATCGGCTCGCCGCGCATCACCCATTTGAGGTCAGGGGCAGCGGTCATGAAGTTGTCGATGACCGCGGTTTTGGCTTCGGCCTTGCCGACTGTGGGTTTGCCGACAGACGCGTCGTAGTAGCTTACCTTCTCGTCGAAAAAGGAAGCCGCCTTTCCGGCATCGTGGGCATTCCACGCGGCGACATAGTTTTCAACGATGGCGGCAGGCGTGTCGTCCGCGGCAAGGGCCGGAAGCGCTCCGAGCCCCGAGGCCAGGCACAGGCCGCCGAAGGCGGCAAGTAGTGTGCGGCGTTTCATATCTCTCTCCCTTTGTTGGTTCCGTGTTTTTAGAACGTTTCCGTTTTTCTTCGAAACACGGAAACGTTCTATCTATTTGTTTTTACGCAATTCCGGACGGAAAACGGTGTCACACTTTTCCTGGAATTGCTTTAGGCGTGCGGCCGGTTTATCCGGCCGTCATTGTTATTATCCGTGGTTGATCATGATATGGCGCACGGCGGTGTAGTCCTCGAGCGCATAGATCGACATGTCCTTGCCGTAGCCGGACTGCTTCACGCCGCCATGCGGCATTTCGTTGGCCAGCATGAAATGGGTGTTGATCCAGGTGCAGCCGTATTGGAGGCGGGCGGCGGCCTGCATGCCGCGACCGATGTCCTTGGTCCAGACCGAGGAGGCAAGGCCGTAGTCGCTGTCGTTCGCCCAGTTGACGGCGTCCTCGACGTCGGTGAAGCGCGTGACCGATACGACCGGGCCGAAGACTTCGCGGCGGACGATTTCGTCCTCCTGGGTCGCCCCGGCGATCACCGTCGGCGCAAAGAAAAAGCCGCGATCGCCGGAGACCTTGCCGCCTGTCGTGATCTCCATGTGCTTGTGTTCGGCCGCGCGGGTAACGAAGCTTTCGACGCGGTCGCGCTGGCGCTTGGAAATCAGCGGGCCGATCTCGTTTTCGGTATCGTCGGCCAAGTTGAAGCGCAGCGTCGAGACCGCCGACGTCAGGTCCGCGACAAAACGGTCGTAGATCTTCGCGTCGGCATAGATGCGGCATGCGGCGGTGCAGTCCTGACCGGCGTTGTAGTAGCCGAAGGTGCGGATGCCGGCGACTACAGCGTCGATATCAGCGTCGTCGAAGATGATGACGGGCGCCTTACCACCGAGTTCCAGGTGCGTGCGCTTGACGCTCTTGGCGGCGGCGGCGAGCACCTTCTTGCCGGTCGCGATGTCGCCGGTGATCGACACCATGTTGATCTTCGGGTGGTTGATCAATGCGTTGCCGCAGCTCTCGCCGCGGCCGAGCACGAGGTTGACGACGCCCTCGGGAAGAATCTCGGCCATCAGCTTGGCCATCTTCAGCGCCGTCAGCGGCGTCTGTTCGGAGGGCTTGAAGACCACCGTGTTGCCGCCGCCGATCGCCGGCGCCAGCTTCCAGGCCATCATCATCAGCGGGTAGTTCCACGGCGCGATCGAGCCGATTATGCCGATCGGATCGCGGCGGACCATCGAGGTGTGGCCGGGGAGATATTCGCCGGCGACCGGGGCGTGCAGATTGCGCACGGCGCCCGCGAAGAAGCGGTAGCAGTCGACGATAGCCGGGATTTCGTCGTTGAGGACGGCGTTGATCGGCTTGCCGCAGTTGAGCGCCTCCAGCGCCGCGAAGGCCTCCGCGTCCCGTTCGATCGCGTCGGCGATTTTCAACAGGTAGGCGGAGCGTTGGCCGGGCGTCGTCTGCGACCAGCTCTTGAACGCCGCCTCTGCTGCATCCACGGCGGCATCGATCTGGGCGATCGAGGCTTCGGGCAGCTTGACAACCGTCTCGCCGGTCTTGGGATTGAGGACCAGCTCCTCGGTTTCCGTACCGGCCTCGAAGCGCGAGCCGATCAGCATTTGAGTGTCCATAGTGTTCTCCCTTAGTAGCGCATCCCGAAACGTGCGAAGCGGCGGATGCGCGTTAAATCAAACGGTTACTTTCCGCCGCCGGCGATCTGGTCGCCGTCGCGGGTGAGGTAGTAGGCAGCCAGGATCGGCAGGAAGGTGACGAGCACCACGACCATGGCGACGACATTGGTGACCGGCCGCTGGCGCGGGCGGATCAACTCTTCGAGCATCCAGATCGGCAGCGTCATCTGCTGGCCGCCGGTAAAGGTGGTGACGATCACCTCATCGAAAGACAGCGCGAAAGCGAGCATGCCGCCGGCAAGCAGCGCGGTGCCTATATTCGGCAGGATGACGTGCCGGAACGTCTGGAAACCGTCGGCGCCAAGGTCCATCGAGGCTTCGATGAGCGAACCGGAGGTGCGCCTGAAGCGGGCGACGGCGTTGTTGTAGACGACCACGACGCAGAAGGTGGCGTGGCCGAGAATGATCGTCCAGACCGAGAACGGGATATCGAAGAGGCTGAAGGCGGAGCGCAGCGCTATACCGGTGATGATGCCGGGAAGCGCGATCGGCAGGATGACCAGCAGCGAGATCCCTTCGCGGCCGAAGAACTTCGTCTGGCTGACGGCGGCCGCGCAAAGCGTGCCGAGCAACAGCGCGATCGAGGTCGCGATCACTGCGACCTGCACCGAAAGTCCGAGCGCCGACCAGACGTCCGGCCGGTTCCAGGCGATCGGGAACCACTGCAGCGTCAAGCCCGGCGGCGGCCACTGGTAGCTCTTCTCCTCCGTGGTGAACGCGTAGACGAAGATCAGGAGGATCGGCAGGTGCAGGAAGAGAAGGCCGCCGGCGGCGCCGACCTTCAGGGAGAGAGGGGCCCTGTGGCCACGGTCAGAGCGCATCGAAGGCCCCCTGTTTCTTGGCGATCCAGAGATAGATGGCCATGATGACGATCGGAACGACGGAGAAGGCGGCGGCGAGCGGTACGTTGCCGGCCGTGCCCTGCTGGGCGTAGACGGCCTGCCCGATGAAGAGCCGCGAGGAGCCGATGATCTGCGGGATGATGTAGTCGCCGAGCGTCAGCGAGAAGGTGAAGATCGAGCCGGCGATGATGCCCGGCATGGCAAGCGGCAGCAGCACCGTGCGGAAGGTCTGGCGCGGCGTGGCGCCGAGGTCCGCCGAGGCCTCGATGAGATTGCCGGGCACGCGCTCGAGCGCTGCCTGCGTCGGCAGGATCATGTAGGGGAGCCAGATATAGACGAAGACGATGAAGGTGCCGAGATAGCTGACCGAGAGCGAGTTGCCGCCGACGACCGGCAACGAAAGCACGCCGTCGAGCAGCCAGGAGAGGCCGACCCGCTCGAAGAACCAGGTGAGGATCCCTTCCTTCGCCAGGATTAGCTTCCAGGCGTAGACCTTGACCAGGTAGCTCGACCAGAGCGGCAGCATGACGCCGAGATAGAAGAGCGCCTTCCATTTCCCGTGCGCGTAGCGTGCCGCATAGTAGGCGATCGGGAAGGCGAGGAAGGCGGAGGCGATCGTCACCATCGCCGCCATGAGGACCGTGCGCAGGATGATGTCGAGGTTCGTGGAGTTCAGCAGCTGCGCATAGGTCGCAAGCGTAAGCTCGTAGTTCACCAGGCCGGAAAAGTCGTCGATCGAAAAGAAACTCTGCAGAAGCAACGCGATCAGCGAGCCGATATAGATGACGCCGAGCCAGAGCAGCGGCGGCGTCAGCATCAGGAACAGAAGCAGCTTCGGCCGGCGCCAGAAGAGGTCCGAGAGGCGCCCGAAGAAGCCGCCGCGACCCGGCAGGATCGATGTGGCCGGCGGCGAGGCCGGAACTGTTGCGGCAACGGCGGTCATGCGGCGTCGTCCATGTAGTGGACGTCCGCCGGTTCCCAGGCAAGCTTGACGGCCTCACCGCTCGACGGGATGGCGTGGCCGGCAGGCACGGTGACGTGCAGACGGGTGCCATGGGTCTCGACGGTCAGGCGCGTTGCCGCGCCGAGGAAGCTCGTCGCCGCGACGGTCGCGCCGACGCCATCGGCGCCGGCAAGACGGATCGCCTCCGGCCGCAGGCTCGCCCAGCGGCGCTCGCCGCCGAGTGCGGCCATGGCTTCGGGCGCGATCACGTTCGAGGAGCCGACGAAATCGGCGACGAAACGGGTCTTCGGCTGCTGATAGATTTCCTGCGGCGTGCCCTCCTGGACGATGCCGCCATCGTTGAAGACAGCGACGCGGTCCGCCATCGACAGCGCCTCGCCCTGGTCGTGCGTGACGAAGACGAAGGTGATGCCGAGCGCGCGCTGCAGGATCTTCAATTCTTCCTGCATCTGTTCGCGCAGCTTCAGGTCGAGCGCGCCGAGCGGCTCGTCGAGCAGCAGCACCTTGGGCTTGTTGACGAGGGCGCGGGCGAGCGCCACGCGCTGCCTCTGGCCGCCCGAGAGCTGGCCCGGCTTGCGCGCGCCATAGCTCGGCAGCTTAACCAGTTCGAGCGCCTGTTCGGCGGCACGTTGGCGCTCGGCCTTGTCGACGCCCTTGACCATCAGCCCATAGGCGACGTTGTCGAGGATGTTCAGGTGCGGAAACAGCGCGTAGTCCTGAAAGACGGTGTTGACGTTGCGCCGATAGGGCGGCACGCCCTCCGCGGTCTCGCCGAAAATCTCGATATGGCCGCCGGTGGGCTGCTCGAAGCCGGCGATCAGGCGCAGGCAGGTCGTCTTGCCCGAGCCCGAGGGGCCAAGCATGGCGAAGAATTCGCCCGGCGCGATCTCGAGGTTCACGCCATCGACGGCTCGAACCTGGCCGAAGTGGCGCGACACGTTTTGGAAACGGACAGCGGCGGTCATGGCGGGAACTCCAAAGTCTGTGGTTTGTCGCTGCCGCTCATCCGCGCTGCCGGGCACCTTCTCCCCGCAGGCGGGGCGAAGGAGCGCCGCGGCAACGCTTTCCTGCCGGGCATTCAGGGCAGGGTGCAGCAAATCTTCAGGGCGAGCACCCTCTCCCCGCGTGCGGGGAGAGGGGCAACCCCTCTATCAAGACGCCAATCAGCGTCCGCCGATCACGCCGATATAGTCCGAGACCCAGCGATGGTACGGCACGCACTCGCCCTGCGAGGCGCACTTGGCGGTCGGGGTCCGCCAGAACTTGATCTTGTCGAAGTGATCGAAGCCGTTGGTGGCGCAACCGGTGTCGGTCATCAGCTCGTTGCCCTTGCAGGCCGCGGGCACGGACGGGACCGCGCCGAACCAGGCGGCGGCATCACCCTGAACCTTTGGCTGCAGCGAATGCTCGATCCACAGGTAGGCGCAGTTCGGGTGTTCGCTGTCGACATGCAGCATGGTCGTATCGGCCCAGCCCGTGACGCCTTCTTCGGGGAAGGTCGAGGCGATCTTCTGCTTGTCTGCCTGCATCAGGTTGACCTGGAACGGCCAGGAGCCGGAGGCGACCACGCCTTCGTTCTTGAAGTCGTCGATCTGGATCATCGCGTCGTGCCAGTAGCGCGAGATGATCTTGCGCTGGCCGCGCAGAAGGTCGAGGGCGGCCTTGTACTGGTCCTCGTTGAGCTCGTAGGGGTCCTTGATGCCGAGATCGGGCTTGTGGGCCATCAGGTAGAGTGCGGCATCGGCAATGTAGATCGGGCCGTCATAGGCCTGCACACGTCCCTTGTTGGACTTGCCGTCCGGCAACGTCTGTTCTTCGAACACGACGTTCCAGCTCTTCGGCGCGGCATCCTTGAAGGCATCCGTGTTGTACATCAGGACGTTCGGTCCCCAGAGATAGGGAACGCCGTAATGCACGCCGTTCACCGTATACCAGGGAGCGTTCTGCAGCCGTTCGTCGACGTTCTTGAAGCTCGGGATAAGGTCGGTGTTGATCGGCTGCACGCGCTTGCCGGCAACCAGCCGCAGCGAGGCGTCTCCGGAGGCGGTGACGAGGTCGAAGCCACCCTCGTTCATCAGCGCCACCATTTCATCCGACGTGGCGGCGGTTTTCACCGAGACCTTGCAGCCGGTTTCCTGCTCGAACTGGGTGACCCAGTCATAGTTCTTGTCGCTTTCGCCGCGCTCGATGTAGCCGGCCCAGGCGACGATGCTGACAGCACCTTCACCCTTGCCGAGGGTCTTCAGCGGCTCTGCGGCTATCCCTTGGGTTGCGAAACTCAGCGCGGCAAGCACTGCCGTCGTCGATTTGGCGATGCGCGTCATCGGACTCTCCCGTTTGGCCACTTTGTGGCGTTTTGTTCCCATTTAGCAGGGTGACGCTATTTCGCCGCATTCGCAAATTCATTAATCAGAAAGTCGATATCGGAAATTCCGATTTCACCCTACCGCTGTCGTCCGGACCGCGTGGCCTCGGCGATGCCGACGAAATCGCGTGCCGACTGCGGCAGGCTGGAGCCCTTGCGCCAGACGATTCCGACCTGCACGACCGGCAGCGAGCCGGAGACGTCGCGGCTCTCGATGCGATCGCCTTCGAGCGACCAGGGGCGGTAGACGAGGTCGGGCAGAAGCGCGATGCCCGCGCCCGTCGCCACAAGGCTGCGCACCGCCTCCACGGACCTCGTGCGGAAGGCGACGTGCGGGCGGGCGCCGAGCGCCGTCAAAAGCTTGCCGGTATTTTCCTCGATTTCGTCGATCGTCAGCATGATCAGCGGCTCGCGGCTGATGTCGGCGACGCCGATGATATCGGCCGACATCAGCGGGTGGCCCATCGGCAGCCAAAGCCGGTAGGGTGAGGTTTCGAGGATCTCGGCCTGCAATGCCATGCGGTCGCGCAGGTTGGAGATGACCATGACGGCGACGTCGAGTTCCCCACCGATCAGCAGATGTTCCAGATAGCCGCCATTGTCCTCGATGGCGCTGACTTCGACACCGGGGCACGATCGGCGATAGCGCGCCAGAAGATCGGAGAGAACATAGCCGGCGACCAGCGACGTGACGCCGATATTGAGCGTGCCGGAAAAGGTGCTGCGCTGGCCGGAAAAGCTGGTGCGGGCATCGGAGACGGACGACAGGATCTTCGTCGCGTGGCGAAGGAACTGGTGGCCGTTATGAGTGATCGACAGGCCGCGGGAATGGCGGTCGAACAGTTCGACCCCGAGATCACCTTCAAGCTCTTTCAGCGCTTCCGTGACTGAAGATTGTGAGATCGACAGATTTTGTGCCGCCCGCGTGACCGAGCCCTGTTCGGCCACGGCGACGAAATATTGCAGCTGTCGGAGGGTAAATGCCATGAGCGTTTAGAGCATGCGGAAGTGGCGCTGATCAAGTCGCACAATCATGGGCAGGCCGCAGAGTGGCGGATGTACGTCCGTCATTCTATTGGCATCCCCTAGCTCTCGGGGGATGTAGAAACCCTGGGCAAATTGAGCCGGCTTTTTTTGGGGCGATCCGGCGAAGAACGTTGATTTATCTCGCTCTTAAGCATTCCGAAACGTCATTTCTCTAGCGTCGAAGTGCATATTTGTCTCGTTTGGAGTGCCCTATGGCGGAGCAGTTGGCTTGAAAGCCCTACTGCGCAAAATCCGGCTGCCCCGGAAGCTTGTATCGATTGTCGGCGGAGGGGCTCTTCTCGTGGGCTGCTCCGGCGCGGCCGCGCTCTATTTCGGCAAGCAGACGTTTCTCGGCATATCGGCCGCCATGACCAACGGGCTTTCCTGCACCGACGTCAATCTGGTGACCATCCGCAAGCAGGACCACGTCTGGATCCGCAAGTACATCAGGACCGAACCGACCGACGGGCTGACGCGCGCGAAGACGGCGCTGAGGGTGGCCAAGGCCGTCTATGAGGAACAGAAGCCCGACCTCGTGCAGGTGGTCGTGCTCGACCAGAACGGTCCGATCCTGCGTTCCGATCTCCGCGGCAGGGCGTTCGGGGCCGACGTCGTCTATACGCCGCATCCCGAAGCGGTCGGCGAGCCAGCCGGCTCGCGGCAGCTCACCGCGCGCTACTATGACGGCACGGCGAGCGACGCCGGGCTCTTCTACGGCGAACGGATCGAGATGCCGCCGAAGGACATCGACACCATCATGGCCGGTCTGAAAGACGTGAGCGACTGCGCCAACCCGGTGGCCGCGGCCGAGCCGCCGAAGGGCGAGGCCAAGAAGAAGTCCGAGCATGTGAGCCTGACCGCGCCGGCGGTTACGAACGAATACACCGCCTCGATCCCGCAGGCGTCACCGCTCGACACCCTGTTCGCTTCTCCGACGGCGGAGGATCAAGTGCAGCGGATGCCGTCGGCCTTGGAACACGCACGCTAGGGCGAATCTGCTTTTTTCCGAATCGCAGATCCGCGCTATCTATTTGTTTTTACGCAATTCCTGACGGAAAACTTTCCCTGGAGTTGCTCTACTGATCCGAACATGAAAAAGCCGACCGCCCGCATCGGCTGGTGGGCTCAGGCTGCTGACAAAGCGTGTTTTTGCAGTTTTGGCCGCCTTTTTCCGTCATGCCGGCCTTGAGCCGGCATCCAGCAGCGCCGCGTCGGCGGCGCGAAAGTGTCTTTTGCGCGCAATGGCTTGCGGCGCTGGACCCCGGCTCGAAGGCCGGGGTGACGGAGGTTGGAGCGCTGTCCCGATAAATCTTTGCCATCAACTGAGCCGACCGGCCGTGACGGTAGTCGGCGCCAATCTCAAGAATAGGCGCTTACTCGGCCTTGTTGCGGCGGGCCGGGAAGAGGATGACGTCGCGGATCGAGGGAGCGTTGGTCAAGAGCATGATCAGGCGATCGACCCCGATCCCGAGGCCGCCTGCCGGCGGCATGCCCTGGTCGATCGCGTCCAGGAACTCGTCGTCGAGCTGCTTTGCCTTTTCGCCGCGGGCATGCGCCTGTTCGAGCTGCTCGACCATGCGGGCGCGCTGCTCTTCCGGATCGTTGAGTTCGGAGAAGGCGTTGCCCAGCTCCCAGGTGTTGCAATAGGTCTCAAAGCGCTCGACGAGGCGCGGCTCGCCCGGCACTTCCTTGGCGAAGGGCGAGATGTCCTTCGGGAAATGCGTGACGTGCGACGGCTGGATCAGCGTCGATTCGACTTTTTCTTCAAAGATGAACGCCAGGCATTCGCCCCAGGTCCAGTCTTTCTCGACCGCAAAGCCGGCTGCCTTGGCGGCGGCGCGTGCCTCCTCGTCGGTCTTCATCGCCAGGAAGTCGATGCCGGTTGCTTCCTTGACGGCGTCCGGCATGGGCACGCGCTTGAACGGGCCCTTGAACGACAGTTCCTTGTCGCCATAGGCAAATTCGGTCGAGCCATGAACCTTGACCGCGAGCTCGGCGAAGAGCCTTTCCACGAGGTCCATGATGTCCTCGTAGTCGGCATAGGCCCAGTAGCACTCCATCATCGTGAATTCCGGATTGTGCCGGGTGGAGACGCCTTCGTTGCGGAAGTTGCGGTTGATCTCGAAGACCTTGTCGGTGAGGCCCGAGACCAGCGTGCGCTTCAGGAAGAGCTCCGGTGCGATACGCAGGTACATATCGAGCTTCAGCGTGTTGTGATGCGTCTTGAAGGGTTCTGCCGTGGCGCCGCCATAGACGGAGTGCAGCATCGGCGTCTCGACTTCCATGAAGCCGTCATTTTCCATGAAACGGCGGATGCCGGAGACGATCTTGGAACGGCTCTGGAAGCGGAGCTTGGATTCCTCGTTGGTCATGATGTCGAGGTGACGCTTGCGGTAGCGCAGCTCGATGTCGGAGAGGCCATGCCACTTTTCCGGCATCGGCAGCAGCGACTTCGTCAGCATGGTGATCTGATGCGCATTGATCGTCAGTTCGCCGCGCTTGGTGCGGCGCACCGCGCCGGTGACGCCGATGATGTCGCCGATGTCGATCATCGGCAGCAGCGCGCGGGCGTCTTCCGGGGTGGTGTCCTTGTGGCTGAAGATCTGGATTTTTGCGGAGGCGTCATGGATGTCCATGAACATGCCCGAGTTGCGCGAGGAATAGACGCGGCCCGCGACCGTTACGATGTCGGTCGTTTCGGTATCCGGCTCGAGGCCGGCATATTTTTCCGAAAGCTCGGCATTGGTCATCGTCCGGTGGAAATGCGCCGGATAAACGTCGCCGATCTGCTCGCGCAGCAACTTCAGCTTTTGCGCGCGCACTTCAGTGACGTCGGAGGAGAGGGCGGTTTCGGTCTTTTCGTTCATATCGGTTGCCTCATCGATGCGGCATGAAATTCTAAAATCACAAAGCGGAGGGGAGGGGTTTTTCCTGGTAGAAGACCCCTTTCCGACCCTCCCACAAGGGGGAGGCCTGCGCTGTTATTTCGGTCCGACGAGTGACGCGACGGCCTGTGCGGCGAGTTTGAGCCGCTGGCGCACGACCGAGCGGCCGAGGATCGCCATCGAATCGAACAGCGGCAGCGAGCGCGAGGAGCCGGACATTGCAACGAAGAGCGGCGCGACGACCACCTTCAGCTTCTTGCCCATGCGGTCGGCGACGGCACGAAGCTCGGCCTCGATCGCCTCCACGTTCCATTCGAGGATCTTTTCGAGATCCGGCTGGACGGTGTTCAGAATTTCCAAAAGCTCTTCCGGCGTCGACTTGATCTTGGCGAAGGCTGTGGGATCGAGGTTGAGTTCGGACTTCAGGAGGAAGCCCATCAGGTCCGGCAGTTCGCCGAGCTTGGAAATACGCGACTGCGACAGCTTCAGGCCGTCCCGCAGACGATCGTTCTCCATCGCCCAGGCAAGCACGCGATGCCGGAACTCTTCTTCCGACAGCTTCTCGCGAATCCAGCGTCCGTTCAGCCAGTCGAGTTTCTGGATGTCGAAGATCGCGCCGGCCTTGGAGAGGTTTTCCGGATCGAATTTTTCGGCGAGCTCTTCCATCGTCAGAAGCTCTTCGCCCTCGGCGATCTGGACGAAGAACAGGCCGAGGAAGTTCATCAGCGCCTCGGGGATATAGCCCAGCGCCGTGTAATAGGAGATCGAGGTCGGGTTCTTGCGCTTCGACAGTTTCGACTTGTCGGCGTTGCGCATCAGCGACAGATGCATGAACACCGGCGGCTCGAGGCCGAGATACTGATAGATCAGGATGTGCTTCGGCACCGAAGCCAGCCACTCCTCGCCGCGGGCGACGTGGGTGATCTTCATCATATGGTCGTCGACGACGTTTGCCATGTGGTAGGTCGGCATGCCGTCGGCCTTGAGCAGCACCTGCATGTCGACGGCGTCCCAGGGTATTTCGACGTCGCCATAGACGCCGTCGGTAAACTTGCAGGAGCCTTCGGTCGGGATCTTCATGCGCACGACGGAGGGTTCGCCGGCCGCCATGCGCGAGGTGACTTCCTCGGCCGAAAGGTTCAGGCAGTGGCCGTCATACTTTGGCGCCTTGCCGGCGGCGCGCTGGGCTTCGCGCATCTTTTCCAGACGCTCCGGCGAGCAGAAACAGCGGAAGCCATGGCCGGCGGCAACGATCTTTTCGACGTAGGGGAGATAAATGTCCTTGCGGTCGGACTGGCGATAGGGCCCGTATGGGCCGCCGATATCCGGGCCTTCCGACCACTTCAGGCCGCACCATTTCAGCGCGTCCAGTACCTTCTTTTCGAATTCGGGCGTCGAGCGCGTCGCATCGGTGTCCTCGATGCGCAGAATGAACTCGCCGCCGTTTTTCTTGGCGAAAAGGTAGTTGAAGAGAGCGATGTAAGCGGTGCCGACATGCGGCTCGCCGGTCGGCGAGGGAGCAATGCGGACGCGGACGCCTGAAGCTGTCATTTTGAGTGCCCGTCAAATGAATGCCGGACGGCTTCCTTGGAGAAAAGCGACGTTCGGCGATAAGGGATACAGATATCTGGATCAGGAAACCGGCCGGAAAAGGGCATTGCGCCCGCGTCATCCGCCGATCGCCCAGTTGGCTGGCCTTAGGCCATATTCAACCGTCAACGTCAAGGAAAATGGCATCGCGAACCGGCTGGACAATTCCACGCGAGAGCCTAATTTGCGCCCGCTGCGGCAATTGCCGCTCAAAGGAGTCTTATTTTCATGAACGATGTGCTGAATGTTCCGGTCAAGATGGCGGATGGCCGGGAAACCACGCTCGGTGAATATCGCGGCAAGGTGCTGCTGGTCGTCAACGTCGCCTCCAAATGCGGATTGACGACGCAATATGATGGCCTGGAGAAGCTTTATGAGGACAAGCGCGGCCACGGCCTCGTGATCGCGGCATTTCCGGCCAACGATTTCAAGAACCAGGAGCCGGGTTCGGACGAGGAGATCGTCGCCTTCTGTACCAGCACCTATGACGTCAAGTTTCCGATCTTCTCGAAGATCTCGGTGAAGGGTGAGGCCAAGCATCCGCTCTACCGGCAGCTTACCGCTTCCGGCGTCGCCACGACCGGAGAGGGCCCGATGCGCGAGCGGCTGAAAGGCTACGGTATCGACACCGGCAGCGACGGCGAGGTGCTCTGGAACTTCGAAAAATTCCTCATCGGCCGCAACGGCAAAGTGGTGGCACGTTTCGCACCTGACGTCACCGCCGAGGATCCAAGGCTGACCGCGGCGGTTGAGCGCGAGCTCGCCAGGGCTGGTTGAGCCCTGGCCAGGTCTCGGGCGGTCAGTGCAACTTGCGGCGCGCTTCTATCCTGGCGCGCCGGTTTCGAACCACCATGTTCAGCGCTTCGACCAAAGCCGAGAAGGCCATGGCGAAGTAGATGTAGCCCTTGGGAACATGCACGCCCATGCCGTCGGCGATCAGGGTCATGCCGATCATCAGCAGGAAGGCGAGCGCCAACATGACGATCGTCGGGTTCTTCTCGATGAAGTTGGCAAGCGGGGTGGCGGCCACCAGCATCACCGTGACGGCGGCGATGACGGCGACGAACATGATCGGCACGTGCGGCGTCATGCCGACGGCGGTGATGATGCTGTCCACGGAGAAAACAAGGTCGAGCATGAGGATCTGAGCGATCGCGGCCGCAAAGCCGGTCGTCGCGGATGAGGCGATAAAATCCTCCCCATGTTCGGCGGGGTCGACATTATGATGGATTTCCTTGGTCGCCTTCCAGACGAGGAAGATACCTCCGGCGATCAGAATGATGTCCTTCCACGAAAAGCCTTGGCCGAAGACTTCGAAGACCGGCGTCGTCAGCTTGACGATGAAGGCGATCGTACCAAGGAGCACCAGCCGCATGATCAGCGCCAGGCTGATGCCGACGCGGCGGGCCCTTTCGCGGTGCTCGGGAGGCAGCTTGTTCGTCAGGATTGAGATGAAGATCAGGTTGTCGATGCCGAGCACCACCTCCATCACAACGAGCGTGATGAGCGCGACCCACGCGCCTGGATCCTGCGTGAGCGCCAGGATATCCTGCATTATTGTCCCCCGAGTTTCGGCTTTCCGCCGTTCGTAACTCGCGGATATGTAAGTAGTAAAATGCGGGCCGCAAGCAGAGCCCGCATTTTTGCTTCAACGCTCGCCCTTCAAGGGGATCCATATTTCGGTGACGCCCATGCCCGTGTGGGGGTCGAAACGGTCGTCGTAGCGCTCGATGAGATCGGGAAGATCGCCGTGCTCTTCGCCCGAGGCCGGGAGCCAGTCGCCGAAGATACGATGGCAGGTCGCCGCGATCCCGGAGATATGACCCCGGTGGACGAAGACGGCGTAGCGCTGCGATGGCAGTCGCAGGGTTTGAAAGCCCGGGGGCAGGCCATCGTCGTCCGCCACCTCGGCCGCGGCCATATAGCGGAAGCGCTCGATCTCGCCCGGAAGAGCGGTGCAGACGCCATAGGCGACGTTGCCGACCTGACCGGCGATGTATCCGAAATGCGTGTTGAATTTCTGCCACAGCGAGGGGATGCCTTGCGTCGCGCCATAGGCATAGTCCTCCACCAACCCGGCAAGCAGCATCGTGGCGGTGCGTTCGAAGCGGGGAGGTTCGAGTTTTGGAAGGCGGTGGTCGTCCATTCTGAGTGGCTCCATCAAATCGAGATCAAGGAGGTGCCCCTGTCGGCGCGCAGCTTCTGGCGTGATGCCGAAATACTCGCGAAAGGCACGGGTGAAAGCCTCGTGCGAGCCGTAACCCGCATCGAGGGCAACCTCGAGAATGCTCGACGATCCGCCGGCAAGAGCCTTGGCCGCGACGCTCAAGCGTCGGGCGCGAATATAGGCGCTGATCGAATGGCCGGTCGCAAGCCCGAAGGCCCGCGAGAGGTGGTAGCGGGAAAGGCCGGCCGCGTCGGAGATTTCATCCAGCGAAATGTCGTCGGAGAAGTGACTTTCGATGAACCATAAAGCCCTTCCGATCGCAGTCATGATCACTCCCTTGGTTGCAACCCCTTCCTAGGAGTTTACCAGCTTTGGGATTTGATCGCGGTTGCGCAATTGGAAGGGGCGCTTAGACGGTTCTTCCCTGATGCCGACCGTAGGTGGCGAGGAACATGCGGATCGCGCCGCGCGCGACGCGGTCGATCTCGGACGGCGGTGGCGTCCGAGACATCGTGCCGAACAGGCGGAGCTTGAAAGAATTGCCGCTGGACGGCATGTTCCGCTGGACGATGCCCTGGAGCCTCTTGGAAGTGCGCTAGGGGATGAGGGGCTCTGGAAATGAATTACCCCGGCCGCGTGCCTAGGGCAGAGACGGTACCGGGGTTTACAGAAGCAGATATATGCAGGGGTGGGGGAGAAATCAACCCCATAAGTACTATGGCAATAGACGACGCTGGACCCTTCCCAGGCATAGAGGACACCCTCTCGGCCGACAGGTTCGGCACCTATCTGGGATGGGCAGGGGGAGACCGCAACAAGGCTGTCGTCCTTTATACCCTCAATGCGCTCCTCAGCGAGAGCCTGTACACCCCCCTACACATGTTCGAGGTGGCACTGCGAAACCGCATCCACCATGTGATGAGCGTGGTCCACGGCGACACTTGGTTCGACAGGCCCGAGCATCAGGCCAATTTGATACAGGCTGACATGATCGCCAAGGCCCGAAAGGAACTTGCCGAACAGGGCAAGGCCGACACGCCTGCGCGGATCGTGGCGGCCCTCACCTTCGGCTTCTGGACTGCGATGCTCGGCAAGGAATACGAAAACCTGTGGCAGATGACCCTGAAAGACATTGCCAAACGCGAAGACGGCAAGGGCTTGCGGCGTAAGGATTTTACGAAATCCCTTGGAGCGATCCGCACCCTTCGCAACCGTCTGGCCCACCACGAAACGGTGTTGCATTGGGATTTGCGAAAACATCACGCAAACATCATGCAGCTAACCGGCTGGCTCTCGCCGGTAGCCGCCGACTGGTGCAAAGTATACGGACGCTTCGAAAACCTCTATCCCAAGGAGGGGGTGGAGCTGGTGTTCAATGCCGTACTTCCCGGATGCCGACCGTAGGTGGCGAGGAACATGCGGATCGCGCCGCGCGCGACGCGGTCGATCTCGGACGGCGGCGGCGGCCGATCCATGCTGCCGAACAGGCGGAGCTTGAAAAAACTGCCGCTGGCAAGATCCAGAAACTGCCCCGCGGCCAGATCGAGGTCATCTATTTCAAGCTTGCCCGCGGCGACATGCTGTTGCAGAAAATCGCATAGAATTGTCCGCAGGTTCTCCGGCCCCTTGAAGAAACGCTGACAGAGCTGGGGCATGCGGTCGCGAACGCCGAGCACGGTGCGCATGGCGTCGATGACCTTCTCGTCGGTCACGTGCGTGATGAAGCTGACGGCGAAGTCGTAGAGACCCGTCTCGACGTCGTCATGCTCGGCAAGCGCGGTGCGGACGGAGGCGACGAAGGCCGCGCGTTCGCTTTCGATCATCGCCGAGAAAAGCTCTTCCTTGTTCGCGAAATAGACGTAGAGGGTGCCCTTCGATACGCCGGCTTCGCGCGTCACATCGTTCATGCTCGCCGCATCGAAGCCCATCTTCATGAAGACGCGCTTGGCGCCTTCAAGAATCTGCTGCCGCTTTGCCGGATCCT
Organism: Rhizobium sp. RAF56; assembly: GCF_052113965.1. Classification (NCBI taxonomy): domain Bacteria; kingdom Pseudomonadati; phylum Pseudomonadota; class Alphaproteobacteria; order Hyphomicrobiales; family Rhizobiaceae; genus Rhizobium; species Rhizobium sp. RAF56. The sequence goes on along the minus strand of NZ_JBFRDU010000004.1, from coordinate 99,598 downwards.
CGCCCGCAGGCCAGCGTCCGCTTGCCGCAGTCTGAGTTTCCTCCGCGATCTTGAGCTTCTCCGTCATGGCTATTTGACTGCTCTTCACTTTTTCAAAGATTCTTTAACGAAATCGAACCGATTGGTTCGGTATGACTTGATATGAAACTTAAAACGCTCTATGTCAACTGAACTGAACCGTTCGGTTCGATAATTTTTAGCAAATCAGCCCGGTGTAAAGCCTATGTCGCCTACTCAAAAGAATAATGTAGCACGTATTGTCAGCGATTCCGCCGAGCCGGAAACGGCAAAGCAGGAGCCGGTCGCGCCCGCGCAAGCTCCGGCTGCCGAAGCACCTGCACCCCAGGCTCCCCAGGGGCAGGCGGCGGCCCCGACGGGCAAGAAGAAGCGCGGTTTCGCGCTGCCTGTCATCGCCGCCCTCGCGCTGGCGGGTGCCGGCTGGTATGGCTATGACTACTGGACGACCGGGCGCTTCATGGTCTCCACCGATGATGCCTATATTCAGGGCGACATTGCGACCATCTCGCCGAAGGTGACCGGCTACGTGGCGAAGGTCGACGTCGTCTCCAACCAGCAGGTGAAAGCCGGCGACGTATTGGCGACCTTGGACGACGGCGACTACAAGCTCGCGCTCTCCCAGGCGCAGGCGCAGGTCGACACCGAAGCGCTTTCCCTGCAGCGTATCGACGCCCAGATCGCCGGCGCTCAAGCGAGCCTGGAACAGGCGCAGGCGCAGAAGGTCGCCCTTCAAGCCGCCCTCCACGGCGCTGAAATCAATCAGGTGCGCGCAAGCGAACTGCAGCAGAAGTCCGTCGGCACTGCCGCCGCCCTCGACACCGCCAATATCTCGCTCGACCAGGCCAAGGCGAACCTTGCCGGCGGCGAGGCGGCCATTGCCTCGGCACAAGCCAATATCACCCTCCTCCAGGCGCAGCGCCGGGAAGCCGAAGGGACGATCAAGCAGCTTGGTCTTGCCCGCGACAAGGCAGCCCGCGACCTCTCCTTCACGATACTGAAGGCGCCCTATGACGGCATCGTCGGCAACCGCTCTCTGCAGGAAGGCGACCTCGTGTCCCCCGGCCAGCGGCTGATGGCGCTGGTGCCGGTTCGTCAGCTGTTCATCGATGCGAACTTCAAGGAAACGCAGATCCAGCATCTGGTGCCGGGCTCGAAGGTGAACGTTCATGTCGACGCATTCGGCGACAAGCCGATCATCGGCACCGTCGAATCGATTGCGCCGGCATCGGGTTCGGTCTTCTCGCTGCTGCCGCCGGAAAACGCGACGGGCAACTTCACCAAGATTATCCAGCGCGTTCCGGTTCGCATTGCGCTTCCGCAGGACGCCCTCGACAGTGGCCGCCTCCGCGCCGGCTTGAGCGTCGTCGTCGATGTCGACACGCGCACGGCCCCCGGCGGCTCGGCAGCAAAGTAAGGCAATTTCAGAAAAGCGCGGATCGTTTTTCCGTCCGCGCAAACAAATTCGTTAAGCGGTTTCCGTGTCTCCGCGACAACCCGGAAATCGCTCCAGTATCCGGAGGGCCCCGATGGCCTCTGCATCCGCCACAGCCGGTTCGGCCGCACCCGCGGCTGATCACATGGACCCGCGCCGTCTCATCGCCTTCTTCGCGATGGTGCTCGGCATGTTCATGTCTATCCTCGACATCCAGATCGTGTCGGCGTCGCTCGCCGAGATCCAGGCCGGCCTCAGCGCCGGCTCGGACGAGATCGGCTGGGTGCAGACCGCCTATCTGATCGCCGAGGTGATCATGATCCCGCTGTCCGGCACGCTGGCGCGGATCATATCCACCCGCTATCTCTTCGCCATATCGGCGGCCGGTTTCACGGTCGCGAGCGCTCTTGCGGCGACGGCGACGAACATCGACCAGATGATCGTCTATCGCGCGATCCAGGGCTTCATCGGCGGCGGCATGATTCCGTCGGTATTCGCGGCCGCCTTCACGATCTTTCCGCCGTCCAAGCGCAGCATCGTCTCGCCGATCATCGGTCTGATCGCGACGCTCGCGCCGACCATCGGCCCGACAGTCGGCGGCTATCTCAGCCACGCCTTCTCCTGGCACTGGCTCTTCCTGGTCAATATTCCGCCGGGCATCGCCGTCACCATCATCACCTGGAATTTCATCGACTTCGACAAGCCTGAATGGTCGCTGATGAAGAAGTTCGACTGGTGGGGGCTGCTGTCGATGGGCGTCTTTCTCGGCGCACTCGAATATGTGCTCGAGGAAGGCAACAGCAACGACTGGTTCAACGACACCAACATCGTGATTGCCGCCGTCGCCTCGGTTGTCGCGGCCGTCGTGTTCTTCTACAGGGCCTTCGCGGTCGAGTTCCCGGTCGTGGACCTCAGATCGTTCTCGAACAAGAATTTTGCCCTGGGCTCGCTGTTCTCATTCGTCATGGGCATAGGTCTCTATGGTCTGACCTATATCTACCCGGTCTATCTCGGTCGCATCCGCGGATATGATTCGCTGATGATCGGCGAAACCATGTTCGTATCGGGCCTGGCGATGTTCTTCACCGCGCCGCTGGCGGGCTTCCTGTCGGCCCGCATGGATCTAAGGGCGATGATGGCGATCGGGTTTGCGAGCTTCGCCTCGGGCACCTACATCATGGCGCATCTGACCGCCGATTGGGACTTCTGGGAGTTGTTCATCCCGCAGATCCTGCGCGGCGTCGGACTGATGCTTTGCATGGTGCCGATCAACAACATCGCGCTCGGCACGCTGCCGCCCGCCCGCATACGTAACGCGTCCGGCCTCTTCAACCTGACGCGAAATCTCGGCGGGGCGGTGGGGCTTGCGGTCATCAACACCGTTTTGACCAACCGCCAGGACGTCCACTACACACGCCTGCGCGAAAGCGTGCAATGGGGCAACGAGATGGCGATGGAGCGCATGCACAACATGGCCGCCAACTTCGATGCCTATGGGCTCGATGGCGCCACGGCCGCCATCAAGCAACTCGTCAACATGGCCGAACGGCAGGCGATCATTCTATCCTTCGGCGACATCTTCATGATGCTGACGGTGCTGTTCATGGCCATGATCCTCGGGGTCCTGCTCATCAACAAGCCGCAGCCGCCGCCCGCAGGCGCCGGTGGCGGCGGCCACTAAGTATCTCTCACGCAATTCCGGATTTCCCGGAGTTGCTCTCGTTCCACGCTCGATCCTCCCAAGATCGCGTCCAAGGACCAGCGGCGGCTTCAAGCCTCCGCTGGTCTTTTTGATTTTCGCGGCTTCCGCGCGCAAGGTTTTCCCAGTCTGCCTGCGTTCGGAGGTCGCGGCATGAATTTCTGATTTACGTACATCAAAATCTGTTCTATGGATCTTTCGAGGGGGAACAGATGAGACCGACCGTGCATGATATCGCAGCCGTAGCAGGGGTCAGCCTGGCAACCGTCGATCGGGTGCTCAACCAGCGTCCGGGCGTGCGCGAGATCACGCGCTTGCGTGTCGAGGACGCGATCCGCACGATCGGATACGTGCGCGACGTGGCTGCCGCCAATCTTGCCAAGGGGCGTATTTATCCGCTCGTCTTCATTCTTCCGACCAATGACAATTCCTTCATGCGCAGCCTGCATGACGAAGTTCTTCAGGCTGGTGCTCGCGCCAATACGGAACGCACGGATATCCGCATCGTCGAGGTTCCGGCCTTCGATCCCGGCGCCCTCGTTCATGCCCTCGATCAGTTGATCGACGAGCATCCGGCGGGCGTGGCGCTCGTGGCGACCGATGCGCCGGAAGTGCGCGAGGCGGTCGACCGGCTGGTTGACGCCGGCATTCCTGTCGTGACGCTTGTCTCCGATCTGACCGGGTCCCGCCGCGACCACTATGCGGGTGTCGACAACGTCGCGGCCGGACGTACCGCAGCCAGGCTGCTTGGCCGTTTTCTCGGAGCGCAGGCGGGACATATTCTCGTTTTGGCCGGCTCGATGCTCGTGCGCGACCATCGCGAGCGGCTTGAAGGTTTTGCCGCACTGATGGCCGACGAGTTCCCACGCATGGCGGTTCTGCCGGTGCTCGAAGGCCGGGACGATCCGGAGCTCGCCAACGCTCTGGTTTCCGACGCGCTTTCCAAGGACAGCAATATTATCGGCATCTACAGTCTGGGCGCCGGCAATCGCGGTCTGATCCGCGCGTTGAAGGCGGGGGGAAACGGCAAGGACCTCACGGTCATCGCCCACGAGCTTACGGAATACAGCGTCACGGCGCTCAAGGATGGCACGATTGATGCTATCCTCAATCAGGATGCCGGACACGAGGTGCGCAGCGCCATCCGTGTCCTGAAGGCAAAGGCCGACGGCCTCGGAGTCATCGCCGCGCAGGAGCGGATCAGGCTCGACATATTCCTAAAAGACAATCTGCCCTAAGGGCAACGGGAGAAAACATCATGTATCTGGGTATCGACCTCGGAACGTCGGGTGTCAAAGCCATGCTGATCGACGGCGATCAGCGGATCATCGGTTCCGCAAACGGTTCGCTCGATGTCTCGCGTCCGCATCCGGGCTGGTCCGAACAGGCTCCGGCCGACTGGGTCCGCGCAACCGAGCAGGCGGTCGCCGGCCTCAGGGCCAAGCACCCTAGGGAACTCGCCGCTGTCAGCGGCATCGGGCTTTCCGGCCAGATGCATGGCGCAACGCTGCTCGACGCCGAGGACCGCGTGCTTCGCCCCTGCATTCTGTGGAACGATACCCGCAGCCACGCGGAAGCTGCCGCCCTCGACGCCGATCCGCGTTTCCGGGCCCTGACGGGCAACATCGTGTTTCCGGGTTTCACCGCGCCGAAACTTGCCTGGGTCGCCAAGCATGAGCCCGAGATCTTTGCCAGGGTTCGCTGGGTGCTGCTGCCGAAGGACTATCTGAGGCTCTGGCTGACCGGCGAGCACTTGTCGGAAATGTCGGACTCGGCCGGCACCTCCTGGCTCGACACCGGCAAGCGCAAGTGGTCGCCGGAACTGCTCGCGGCCACCGGCCTGGACGAAACGAAAATGCCCGGCCTGGTCGAGGGTACGGCCGAGGCCGGCAAACTGCGCGGCTCGCTTGCGGCTGAGTGGGGCATTTCAGGCGAGGTGATCGTTGCCGGCGGCGCCGGCGACAATGCGGCCTCCGCCTGTGGTATGGGCACGGTCAGCGACGGTGCGGCGTTCGTCTCGCTTGGCACCTCCGGCGTGCTGTTTGCCGCAAACGGCTCCTACCTGCCGAAACCGGAGAGCGCCGTTCACGCCTTCTGCCATGCGCTTCCGAACACCTGGCACCAGATGGGCGTCATCCTGTCGGCGACGGATGCCCTCAACTGGCACTCCGGCGTGACCGGCAAATCGGCTGCCGACCTCACCGGCGAACTCGGCGAGACGTTGAAGGCGCCGTCGAGCGTCACTTTCCTTCCCTATCTTTCGGGCGAGCGCACGCCGCATAACGACGCCGCCATCCGCGGCGCCTTCATCGGCCTTGGCCACGAAAGCAGCCGCGCCGTGCTGACGCAGGCCGTGCTCGAGGGCGTGACTTTCGCCATCCGCGACAACCTCGAGGCGCTGCGCTCGGCCGGCACCGATATTTCTCGCGTGACGGCGATCGGCGGCGGCTCGCGTTCGCGCTACTGGCTGGCCTCGATCGCGACGGCGCTCGGCGTGCCCGTGGACCTGCCGGCCGACGGCGACTTCGGCGCTGCCTTCGGTGCCGCCCGCCTCGGCCTCATCGCCGCCACCGGTGCCGATCCCGTCGCGGTCTGCTCGGCGCCCAAGACCGCAGGCACGATCGAGCCGGTCGCCAGTCTGGCGGGGGCTTACGAGGAGGCTTACCGGCGCTACCGCGCCCTTTATCCGGCGATCAAATCGCTGGCGCATTGAGACAGCTCTGCCCCTCACCCGAGCCCACTCCCCGCCTGCGGGGAGAAGGTGGCGGCAGCCGGATGAGGGGCTGCACGAACAAAAAACAGACTAAGACAACCCAAGGAGACATGACATGAGCACCGGATTTTTCGGCGATATCCAGAAGGTAAAATACGAAGGCGCGGACAGCACCAATCCGCTTGCCTTCCGCCACTACAACAAGGACGAAGTCCTGCTCGGCAAGCGCATGGAAGACCATCTGCGCTTTGCCGTCGCCTACTGGCACACCTTCACCTGGCCGGGCGGCGACCCCTTCGGCGGCCAGACGTTCCTGCGTCCCTGGTTCGAGGACACCATGAAGGCCGCCAAGCTCAAGGCCGACGTCGCCTTCGAATTCTTCCAGCTTCTCGGCGCCCCCTATTACTGCTTCCACGACGCCGACGTGCGCCCGGAAGGCAAGAATTTTGCCGAGAACACCAAGAACCTCAACGAGATCGTCGACTATTTTGCCGAAAAGCAGGCCGCGACCGGCGTCAAGCTGCTCTGGGGCACGGCCAACCTCTTCTCCAACCGCCGCTACATGTCGGGTGCGGCGACCAATCCGGATCCGGAAGTATTCGGCTTTGCGGCAGCGACCGTGAAGACCTGCCTGGACGCCACCCAGAAGCTCGGCGGCGAGAACTATGTGCTGTGGGGCGGCCGCGAAGGCTATGAGACCCTGCTCAACACGGATCTCAAGCGTGAACTCGACCAGCTCGGCCGCTTCCTCAACCTCGTCGTCGAGTACAAGCACAAGATCGGCTTCAAGGGCGCGATCCTGATCGAGCCGAAGCCGCAGGAGCCGACCAAGCACCAGTACGACTACGACGTCGCGACCGTCTACGGCTTCCTGAAGGCCCATGGCCTCGAAAACGAGGTCAAGGTCAATATCGAGCAGGGCCACGCGATCCTCGCCGGCCATTCCTTCGAGCACGAGCTGGCGCTTGCCAACGCGCTTGGCATCTTCGGTTCGATCGACATGAACCGCAACGACTACCAGTCGGGTTGGGACACCGACCAGTTCCCGAACAACGTTCCGGAAATGGCGCTCGCCTACTACCAGGTTCTGGCGGGCGGCGGCTTCAAGAGCGGCGGCACCAACTTCGACGCCAAGGTTCGCCGTCAGTCGCTGGACCCCGAGGACCTCTTGGCCGCGCATGTCGGCGGCATGGATTGCTGCGCCCGCGGCCTGAAGGCGGCTGCCAAGATGATCGAGGACAAGGCCCTGTCGAAGCCGCTCGCCGATCGCTACGCCGGCTGGGATTCCGCCGAAGCGCAGAAGGTCTTCCGCGGCGAATACTCGCTGGGTGAGATCGCCCACTGGGTTGAAAGCAACGACATCAATCCGCAGCCGAAGTCCGGCCGCCAGGAAATCCTGGAAAACGTCGTCAACCGCTACGTCTGACGGCCATCGACTGCCGCGCTCTCCAAGTTTGGGGGGCGCGGCAGCATTCGGCCCTGTCATTCGGCAGGCAGGCCGGCCTCCTCAAGGTCGCCGATGAATCGATCGACAAAGGACTGCGGCATCACGCAGGTCTCGCCGAAATAAAACTCCCTCCGTCCGGTCGCCGCGGTCATTCCGGGCCTGAAGCGCAAGAGTTCGGCTTTCGCCTCCATTGTCTCTGCCGCTTTCCCCCGCCCTCCAAGCACCGCCAGCAGGATCATGGCGGGCCAGAAGGTGCTGTTTGCCTGGCGCAGCGCCGACCGCGCGGCGTCGGTGGCCTCCTCCATGCGGCCGGCCTGATAGTGGGCGATCGCGAGGATGGTGTAGAAGGTCCACAGATGCGGGTCGCGTGGGCTCAAGCGAAACGCCTCGCGGATCTCGGCGATCCCTTCCTCGGGCCGTTCGACATAGCAGAGCGCCTGTCCGAGCGCGAAATGCGCCTGCGCGAAGCTCGGATCCATTGCGAGCGCGTTGCGAAGATGCGCGATCCCCACCTCCGCCGCGCCGCTCAGAACCCGCGCGCGGCCAAGTGCCAGATGCGCGGCCGGCTCGCGTTCGTCGAGAGCGATCGCCCTTTCAGAGAGCTCCAAGGCGTCGCGGATGCGCTGAGCGCGATCATCCATCGCCCCATACCAGCCAAGCTGAATGTGGACATAGGCAAGGCGCGCATGCGCCTGGGCAAAGCCAGGGTCGATGACGATCGCCCGCTCCAGAAGCTCCCGTGCAACGGTGAGGTCGGGGAGCGTGAACTTGTAGAGATGCCAGAGGCCTTTGAGATAGGTCTCCCAAGCGTTCATGTCGGGAACGGTCCGCCCGCGCAGCGCCGCGAATTCGATCGCATCGAGCTCCGGCTCGAGCGTCCCGGTGATCTCGGCGGCAATCTCGTCCTGCAGGGTGAAGACGTCGTCCAACATGCGATCGTAGCGTTCCGCCCATAGCAGCGTTCCGTCTTCGCCGGAGAGCAATTGCGCGGTGATGCGGATGCGCGACCCCGCTCGCCGCACGCTTCCCTCGAGCACGTATCTGACGCCGAGATCCTGCGCCACCTTGCGCACGTCGACCGACCGTCCCTTGTAGGTGAAGGAGGAGTTGCGCGCGGCAACGAAGAGCCAGCGGCAGCGGGCGAGCGTGGCGATGAGTTCTTCGGTGAAGCCGTCGGAGAAATGTTCCTGCTCGGCCACGTCCGACATGTTGGCGAAAGGCAGAACGGCGAGGGAAGGGCGGTTGCGATGCGGCAAAAGCGAGGCTTCCCCGGCCGGGCGAGCGTCCCCATGGTCGGCCACGCCGTCCGGCGTCCAGCGCCAGACGTGGACGGGACTGGCGATATTCTTGAGGCGCTGCAAGCCCATGTCCGTCGCTTCGAACCTCATCTTCGCCGCGATCTGGTCATGGACTTGCTGAGAGACGCAAAGTCCGCCCGGCGGAGCAATCTCCTGCAGGCGGGCGGCGACGTTGACACCGTCGCCGTAAATGTCGTTGCTTTCGACCAGGACGTCGCCGAGATGCACCCCGATGCGCAGTTCCATGCGCCGCGTCGGCTCGATCCCTTCGTTGCGCTGGATCATCGCCCTCTGGATCTGCAGGGCGCAGGTGAGCGCATCCACCACGCTTGCAAACTCGGCAAGCGTGCCGTCGCCGATAAGCTTGACGATGCGTCCTTGGTGTTCGGCGATCAGCGGGGCGATCAATTCCCTGCGATGCGCTTTCAGCGCCTCGAATGTTCCGGCTTCGTCGATGCTCATCAGCCGGCTGTAGCCCACCACGTCCGCATCCAAGATCGCTGCCAGTCGCCGCATCTTGAGCCAACCTCCGAGGGTCCCAAGATTAGCATGACGTGGCAATAAGTCTATGCGAGGGCGCGCCGCTACCGCTTCTGCCAGTTGCGCGGAGGTGCGGAAACGGAGTTTCGGACAATCAGGTCGGGACGCAGCAGGATTTCCGTTTCGGCCGGCTCGCCGTTTGAAAGGAGTTCCAGCAGCAGCGCCATCGCCTGCTTGCCGATCCCCGTGCGTGGCTGGCGGATGGTGGTGAGCGAGGGGTTCATGAAGCCGGCTTGCGGCACGTCGTCGAAACCGGTCACCGAGAAATCGCGGGGAATGTCGTAACCGCGTGCCCCGAGCCCGATCATCACGCCGATCGCGGTCTGGTCGTTGACGCACATGAACGCGGTCGGCAGCGTGTCGCGCATGAAAAGCTGTTCGACCGCATGGCGGCCGCTCTCGATCGTGCCGTCGCCTTCGAGCACGATGCGGATATCCTGAGGAACACCCGCGGCGTCGAGCCCTTCATCATAGCCTTGCCGACGGCGCGTATAGGCAAGCCGGGTGCGAGACTCGCCGATGAAGGCGATCTTGCGGTGGCCTTCCGCGAGCAGCAGGTCGACGGCCTTGCGCGCGCCTTCCGTATCGTCGACACCGACGTAGGGAATGCCACCGTTGAAGACCGGCTCGAAGACGCCGACACTCGGCGGCAATCTGGCCGTCATCGTCTGATGGCCGAAGGGAAGGATGCCGGTGAAGAGGATCAGCCCCGCCGCCTGGTTGGAATTGAGGAATTTCAGGTATTCGAGGCCGCGCTGGGCGTCATTCTGCGTGTGGCCGATAAGCACGCCGTAACCGTGCGACCGCGCCTCGTTTTCCAGCCCGACAAGGATGTTGGAGAAGTTAGGGTCGCCGATATCAGGCGCCACCACGAGGATCATATTGGAACGGCCAAGCCTCAGGCTGCGCGCCATGGCATTGGTCGTATAGCCGGTGATCGCGATTGCCTGGTTGACCTTCAACCGCGTCGAATTGGCCACCTTTTCGGGATTGTGGATGGCGCGCGAAACCGTGGCAATGGAAACCTCGGCGATCCGGGCGACGTCCTCGATTGTTGCAGGCGTGGAATTCGACACTGGGCTCTGCCTTGGGGCTGTCTTCGCCGAACACTACACAGACTTGCCGACAGGTCAAAGGCACGCCCCAACACATCTGTGAATACCACCAATGTAAACCTTTACATGGTCGATGTAAAGGTTTACATATGGCTCAAGCGGATGGGAGACCGCAGGGAGGAAGTCAATGGACCTGGATAGTGCGGAGGCCGCACCGGTGGTGCTGGCGGGCCGGCGCATATGCAAATCCTTCAATGGAGTGCAGGTTCTCTTCAGCGTCAATTTCGAGCTGCGCGCCGGCGAAATCCATGCCCTGATGGGCGAGAATGGTGCCGGAAAATCCACGCTCGTCAAGGTGCTTTCCGGCTTCGAGCAGCCCACCTCGGGAGAGATCCTGCTGGACGGCCAGCCGGTGGTGCTGCCGCCGAACGGGGCGGCCGAAGCGCTCGGCATCGTTATCATCCATCAGGAATTCAATCTCGCCGATCACCTGACCGTCACCGAGAGCTTGTTTCTCGGCCGCGAGGTCACGCGTTTCGGCGTGCTCGACCGCAAGTACATGCGCGCCGAGACGCGCAAGGCGCTCGACGTGCTCGGCTCGCATGTCGATGAAAATGCGATGATCAGCACGCTTTCCATCGCCGACAAGCAGATGGTCGAGATCGCCAAGGCGATCAGCCGGGACGCCCGCGTCGTATTCATGGACGAGCCGACCGCCGTGCTTTCGCGCGAGGAGACGAGAATGCTCTTCAAGCAGGTCCGCAAGCTGCGAGACCAGGGAACGAGCTTCGTCTTCGTGTCGCACAAGCTTGACGAGGTCATGGAGCTGACCGACCGCATTACGGTGCTGCGTGACGGGCAGTGGGTGAAGATGGCGCCGACCTCCATGCTTGACGGCGAATCGATCGCCCAGCTCATGGTCGGCCGGGAATTGTCGAGCCTTTATCCCGCCAAGGTCGAGCCGAACGTGGACGAGGAAGTGGTGCTGAGCGTCCGCGGCGTCTCGACCGGCTATGTTCACGATGCGAGTTTCGATCTGCGCAAGGGCGAGGTGATCGGCTTTTCCGGCCTGATCGGCTCGGGTCGTACCGAGCTTATGGAGGCGATCGCCGGCCTGCGCTCGCGCCTTTCCGGCGAGGTGATCATCAAGGGCGAAAGCGTTCCCTCGGGCGACGTGCACGCCGCCAATCGCCGTGGCCTTGCCTATATGACCAAGGATCGCAAGGCGAAGGGTCTGTTGCTGCGCTCGAACATCATGACCAATCTGACGCTGCAATCGCTGGAACAGCATTCGGTGCACGGCTATCTCAATCCCGCAAGCGAGGCTGCGTCCCTTGCCAAGGCCAAGCGCCGTTTCGACATTCGCGTGCGCGACAGCAATATCGTCGCCGGCCGCATGTCGGGCGGCAACCAGCAGAAGCTGCTGCTCGCCAAGGTCATGGAGACCGAGCCGCAGATCATCATCATCGACGAGCCGACGCGCGGCATCGATGTCGGCACCAAGCAGCAGATCTATCATTTCATCTCGGCGCTGGCCCGCGACGGCAGGTCGATCATCGTCGTCTCCTCGGAGATGCCGGAGGTCATCGGGCTATGCACGCGCGTTGCCGTCATGCGCGAGGGGCACATCGTCGGCGTTCTCGAGGGCGACGAGATCAACGAACAGGAAATCATGCGCTACGCTGCCGGCCTGAAACGGCAGGCGGCGGCCTGAGGCGTCGCGCGCGGGCCAGGGCGGGCCGCGGACGCGAAGATAAAGAATGCCCAGGACAGACGGGAGGTTGATTTTGGCTATGAGTGTGAACGAGGAGACCCGGGAGATCCGGCGCAGATCCTGGCGTGATGTCGATCTGCGCGCAGTCGCCCCCTTTGCCGCTCTGATCCTGCTCCTCATCGTAGGGGCAATGGTCAATCCCAATTTCATCGGCATCACCAATCTCGCCAACGTTGCGACGCGCTGCGCCTTCATCGCCATCATCGCGGTCGGCGCCACCTTCGTCATCTCGGCGGGCGACCTCGATCTGTCGGTCGGCTCGATGGTGGCTTTCGTCGCCAGCCTGATGATCCTCTTGATGAATTCCGGCATGATCGCCGATCCGGTGCTGATGCTGACGGTCGCGATGGTCTTCACGGTGATCGCCGGCGCGCTCTGCGGGCTTGCAAACGGCCTTATCACCACCGTCGGCAAGATCGAGCCCTTCATCGCCACGCTCGGCACCATGGGCATCTATCGCGGCCTGACGACGTGGCTGAGCCAGGGCGGGGCGATCACGCTGCGCTCGGCCGATATCCAAGCGCTCTATAGGCCAGCCTATTTCGGCAGCATTTTCGGCGTGCCGGTGCCGATCGCCGTCATCCTCGCGGTCACCGCCTTTGCCGCCTTCATCCTCTATCGGACGCGCTATGGCCGGCATGTGGTGGCGGTAGGCTCCAACAGTGATGTGGCGCGCTATTCCGGCATTGCCGTCAATCGTGTGCGCACCATCGCCTTCGTCATCCAGGGGCTGTGCGTCGCGATCGCTGTGCTGCTCTATGTGCCGCGCCTCGGTTCGACCTCGGCAACGACAGGCATTCTCTGGGAGCTGCAGGCGATCACCGCCGTCGTCGTCGGCGGCACGGCGCTGAAGGGCGGGGCCGGGCGCGTCTGGGGCACGATCTGCGGCGCCTTCATCCTCGAACTCGTCGGCAACATCATGCTGTTGTCGAACTTCATCAGCGAATATCTGATCGGCGCCATCCAGGGGGCGATCATCATCATCGCGATGCTCGTGCAGCGGTCGCTGGTGCGCAAATCCTGAGGGTCGGTTGATTTAGAATTGGCCGGGCTCACAGGGCGCCTGGTTATAAGTGGAGAAGTCCCTGAAGTTGTTGGGAGGAAATATCAATGCGCAAACTTATGTTGGCCCTCGCGGTCACGGCGGTGACCCTTGCGGGCACGGCCTACGCCGAGGACAAGAAATTCACGATCGGCGTGTCCATCCCGGCCGCCGACCACGGCTGGACCTCGGGCGTGGTGTTCCATGCCGAGCGCGTCGCCAAGCAGCTGATGGCCGAACATCCCGGTCTTAACGTCATCGTCAAGACCTCGCCGGATGCCGCCAGCCAGGCCAACGCCGTCCAGGACCTTGACACGCAGGGCATCGACGCCCTCGTCATCCTGCCGTCTGACCCGGATCCGCTGGTCAACGCCATCAAGGAAGTCAAGAGCAAGGGCAAGTTCGTAGCGCTCGTCGACCGCGCGCCGTCGACCAACGACAACTCGGTTCGCGACCTCTACGTCGCCGGCAACAACCCGGCGCTTGGTGAAGTCGCCGGCAAGTACATCGCCGAAAAGACGCCGGACGCCGAAGTCGTCATCATCCGCGGTCTGCCGATCCCGATCGACCAGCAGCGCCAGGACGGCTTCGACAAGGGCATTGCCGGCTCGAAGGTCAAGGTTCTCGATCGCCAGTTCGGCAACTGGAACCGCGACGATGCCTTCAAGGTCATGCAGGACTATCTGACGAAGTATCCGAAGATCGACGTGGTCTGGTGCCAGGACGACGACATGGCAGTCGGCGTGCTGCAGGCGATCGACCAGGCCAAGCGGACCGACATCAAGTATGTCGTCGCGGGCGCTGGCTCGAAGGACATGGTCAAGAAGGTCATGGACGGCGACAAGATGATCCCGGTCGACGTTCTCTACCCGCCGGCAATGGTCGGTACGGCGATGACGCTCACCGCGTCCGCCCTCTACGATCAGGTTCCCGTCAGTGGCAACTACGTGCTCGACGCGACGCTGGTCACCAAGGAAAATGCGAAGAACTTCTACTTCCCGGATTCTCCGTTCTGATCTGACAAAGGTTGGATAAGCTTGGCGCCGGCCGCAAGGCCGGCGTCTCTTTTTCATGACCCGCAGGGCGGGCGACAAATTTGCTGCACGTACCTCTTGTCGCCGATGACGGGGCATGATTAGCTCGCCGCGCAATTCGATTTTGGCCGAACCGGCCAGCCCGCGCTATATCCCGAGGGGCGCCCACGCCTTTCGGTCCGGCGCGCCAGAAGACCGGCAACGGTCGATGTTCAGGAGGAAACCGACATGAAGACGATCAAGGGTCCCGCATTGTTTCTCGGGCAGTTCGCAGGCGATGCGGCACCGTTCAATTCCTGGGACGCGATCACCAAATGGGCCGCCGATACCGGCTATATCGGCGTGCAGGTTCCCACCTGGGCAAGCCAGCTTATCGATCTGAAAAAGGCCGCGACGTCCAAGGACTATTGCGACGAATTCGCCGGCAAGGCGCGCGAGAACGGCGTCGAAGTGACCGAGCTTTCGACCCACCTGCAGGGCCAGCTAGTCGCCGTGCACCCAGCCTATGACGAAGCATTCGACGGTTTTGCGGCACCCGAGGTGCGCGGCAATCCTAAGGCTCGGCAGGAATGGGCCGTCGAACAGGTGAAGATGGCGCTGTCGGCTTCGAAGAACCTCGGCATCAAGGCGCACGCCACCTTTTCCGGCGCGCTTGCCTGGCCCTTCATCTATCCCTGGCCGCAGCGTCCGGCAGGTCTCGTCGAGACCGCCTTCGACGAGCTTGCGCGCCGTTGGCGCCCGATCCTCGATCATGCCGATGCCTGCGGCGTCGACGTCTGCTACGAGATCCATCCGGGCGAGGACCTGCACGACGGCGTCACCTACGAGATGTTCCTGGAGCGTGTCGGCAACCATCCCCGCGCCAACATGCTCTATGATCCTTCGCACTACGTGCTGCAGTGCCTCGACTATCTCGACAACATCGACATCTACAAGGACCGCATCAAGATGTTCCACGTCAAGGACGCGGAATTCAATCCGACCGGCCGGCAGGGCGTCTATGGCGGCTATCAGGGCTGGGTAGAGCGCGCCGGCCGCTTCCGTTCGCTCGGCGACGGCCAGGTCGATTTCGGCGCGGTCTTCTCGAAGATGACCGCCAACAATTTCGACGGCTGGGCCGTGGTCGAGTGGGAATGCGCGCTGAAACACCCGGAGGACGGCGCGCGCGAGGGCGCGGAATTCGTCAAGGCGCATATCATCCGTGTCACGGAAAAGGCCTTCGACGATTTTGCCGGCAGCGGCACGGACCAGGCGGCCAACCGGCGGATGCTGGGGCTGGCGTAATTCTGCATGTGCCGGCTGGCTGGCCCTCACCCTAACCTCTCCCCATAGACGGGGATTGGGGACCGGGACGGCGCGGCATATCCCTTCTCCCGGCATGCGGGAGAAGGTGGCGGCAGCCGGATGAGGGGCTGCATCCGCGAAGATCACGAATATCAGGAGGAACCAATGGCAATCGAAGGATCATCGGCAGACGCGCGCGAGCCGCGTATTCGCCTCGGCATGGTCGGCGGCGGCGCCGGCGCATTCATCGGCGCGGTGCATCGCATCGCGGCGCGCATCGACGACCAGTATGAGCTGATCGCCGGCGCGTTGTCGTCGACGCCGGAAAAGGCGATGGCTTCCGGCCGCGACCTCGGCCTCGACCCGTCGCGCACCTATTCCAGCTACCGCGAGATGGCGATCCGCGAGGCGAAGCTGAAGAACGGCATCGAAGCAGTCTCGATCGTGACCCCGAACCACGTTCACTACGATGCCGCCAAGGAGTTCCTGAAGCGCGGCATCCATGTCATCTGCGACAAGCCGCTGACCTCGAACCTTGCCGATGCCAAGAAGCTGAAGAAGGTGGCCGACGAGAGCGGCGCGCTCTTCATCCTCACGCACAACTACACCGGCTATCCGATGGTGCGCCAGGCCCGCGAGATGATCGCCAACGGCGATCTCGGCGATATCCGCCTCGTGCAGGCGGAATACCCGCAGGACTGGCTGACCGAGGCTGTGGAGCAGACCGGCGCCAAGCAGGCAGTTTGGCGCACCGATCCGGCCCAGTCTGGCGCCGGCGGCTCGACCGGGGACATCGGCACCCACGCCTATAACCTCGCCTCCTTCGTCAGCGGCCTCGAACTCGACAGCCTGGCCGCCGATCTCGACAGTTTCGTCGAAGGCCGCCGCCTCGATGACAACGCCCACGTGATGCTGCGCTTCAAGGCGAAGGGCTCGGAGAAGCCGGCTAAGGGCATGCTCTGGTGCAGCCAGGTGGCGCCCGGCCACGAGAACGGCCTGAAGGTCCGCGTCTACGGCACAAAGGGCGGCCTGGAATGGGTGCAGGCGGATCCGAACTACCTCTGGTTCACGCCTTTCGGCGATCAGAAACGGCTGATCACCCGTGGCGGTGCCGGCTCGGGCGCTGCCGCCGGCCGCGTCTCGCGCATCCCTTCGGGCCATCCGGAAGGCTATCTCGAAGCCTTCGCGACGATCTATACGGAGGCGGCGCGCGCCATCAACGCGGCAAAGAAGGGCAAGCCGGTCGATCCGGCCGTCGTCTATCCGACCGTCGACGACGGCGTAAAGGGCGTGGCCTTCGTCGACGCCTGCGTTGCGTCTTCGAAGCGGAACGGCGCCTGGGTGAAGGTCTGATATTTCCGCCGCGCGGGGGCTTCTGTCCCCGCGCGCGGGCTTCCGCTGCGTTGCAGTCGTTGCGACACGCGCTTGCGAACCGAGCAGGACCGCTCGAAGCTCCCGATGGCAGGTTTGCCACGCCGTCCTTGATTTGATCTCCCCGCATGCCTAGATTGCCGATGTCGCCAATACCAACAGGATGTGTGCCGCAATGGATTTGACCGTGATTGCAATGCCAGTTCGCCTTGCTATTCGGGAGCCACATATCCATGCCTGCATCCATCACCCTGTCCGATCTTTCCTGGTCCACGCCTGACGGGCGTAGCCTTTTTTCCCATCTCGATCTGAGTTTCGGCGCCGAGCGGACCGGCCTCGTCGGCCGCAACGGCGTCGGCAAGACGACGCTTCTGAAGCTTGTCGCCGGGGAGTTGCAACCGCAATCCGGCAGCATCGCTTTTGGCGGCCGGCTCGGCGTCCTGCGCCAGGCGGTTGAGGTCGAGGAGGGCGCGACGGTCGCCGATCTCTTCGGGGCGAGCGATGCGCTTGCCGTCATCCGCCGCGCGGAAGCCGGCGAGGCGACTGTCGAGGAGCTCGCCACGGCGGACTGGACCGTCGAGGCGCGGATTACCGCCGCTTTGGAGCGCGTCGGGCTCGACGCTCAGCCTGAAACATTGCTCGCCTCGCTTTCCGGCGGGCAGCGGACCCGTGCCGGGCTTGCCGCGCTCCTGTTCGAAGAGCCCGATTTCCTGATCCTCGACGAGCCGACCAACAATCTTGACCGTGAGGGGCGCGAGGCGGTCATCGCGCTCCTTGCAAGCTGGCGCGGCGGCGCCATCGTCGTCAGCCACGACCGCGAACTGCTGGAGACCGTGGATGCGATCGTCGAGATCACCACGCTCGGCGCCCGGCGATATGGCGGCAATTGGAGCGTGTTCCAGGAGCGCAAGGCGCTCGAACTTGCCGCTGCGGAACACGATCTGGCAGACGCGGAAAGGCGCGTCTCCGATGTCGTGCGCAGCACTCAACTGGCAGCGGAGCGGCAGGCGCGGAGCGACCGGGCGGGACGCAGAAAGGGCGCGAAGGGCGATATGCCGCGCATCATCGCCGGTGGCCTCAAGCGTCAGGCCGAAAACACCGGCGGTGCCAAGGTGCGCCTTGGCGAGAAGCGCCGCGAGCTGGCAGGGGAGGAAGCATCGGCCGCGCGCGAGCGCATCGAGGTCCTGCAGCCGTTCTCCGCGCGGCTCTCGCCGACAGGTCTGCCGGCGGGGAAGGACGTGCTGCGGCTGGATGCCGTGACAGTCGGCTATCGGCCGGGCGAGCCTGTTATCGAAAACCTCTCTTTTCGCATCACCGGTCCCGACCGCGTCGCGATCGCCGGGCCGAACGGCTCGGGCAAGACGACGCTGCTGGCGCTGATCACGGGCGCCTTGCAACCATGGTCGGGTATCATATCCGTCACGACCGGCTTCTCGCTATTCGATCAGAGCGTCAGCCTGCTCGATCGGTCCCTGTCCATCCGCGAGAACTTCCGCAATCTCAACCCTTCGGCAAACGAGAATGCATGCCGGGCGGCCCTGGCGCGCTTCATGTTCAGGGCGGACGCGGCCTTGCAGCAGGTTTCGACGCTGAGCGGCGGGCAGCTGTTGCGCGCCGGCCTTGCCTGCGTGCTCGGCGGCGTCAAGCCGCCACAGCTCCTCATCCTCGATGAGCCGACGAACCATCTCGATGTCGATTCCATCGCCGCGGTGGAGACGGGGCTTAAGGCCTACGATGGCGCGCTTCTCGTCGTCAGCCATGACGCGGTCTTCCTGGAAAACATCGGCATCAGGAGAAGGCTGCAATTGCCCTCCGGCGACGAGCTCATCCAGTAGCGGCAAGTGACAAGACGCGATCGTCGATTTCTATCTGCAACGTTACAGTTTTGACATTCGCGGTCTGTACAAGGGCCCCTCCGTCGACTAAACCGCCGGCCAATATGATTGGCCCCTAATTGAGGACCGGATTTCAGATGGCTGATGCGAAGAGACTTGATCCGAAAAAATTTGCCGCCCGTTTTCCAGGCGATTTCACCTTTGGCGTGGCGACCGCTGCCTTCCAGATCGAAGGCGCCAGCAAGGCCGACGGGCGCAAGCCCTCGATCTGGGATGCGTTCTGCAACATGCCGGGCCGCGTCTTCAATCGCCACAACGGCGACGTCGCCTGCGATCACTACAACCGCCTCGAGCAGGACCTGGACCTGATCAAGGACATGGGCGTCGAGGCCTACCGCTTCTCGATCGCCTGGCCGCGCATCATTCCGGACGGAACCGGCCCGATCAACGAGCGGGGCCTCGATTTCTACGACCGTCTCGTCGACGGCTGCAAGGCGCGCGGCATCAAGACCTTCGCCACGCTCTATCACTGGGACCTGCCGCTGTTGCTTGCCGGCGACGGCGGCTGGACCGCGCGCTCGACGGCCTATGCGTTCCAGCGCTACGCCAAGACTGTCATGGCGCGCCTCGGCGACCGTCTCGATTCCGTTGCGACCTTCAACGAACCTTGGTGCATCGTCTGGCTGAGCCACCTCTATGGCATCCATGCGCCGGGTGAGCGCAACATGCAGGCGGCACTCCATGCCATGCACTACATGAACCTCGCGCACGGTCTCGGCGTCGAGGCGATCCGCGCCGAGGCGCCGAAGGTGCCGGTTGGGCTCGTCCTCAACGCGTCCTCAATCCTTCCGGGCTCCGACAGCGCGGCGGACCAGGCCGCCGGCGAGCGGGCGCACCAGTTCCACAACGGCGCCTTCTTCGATCCGGTCTTCAAGGGCGAATATCCGAAGGAGTTCCTGGAAGCGCTCGGCGACCGCATGCCGAAGATCGAGGACGGCGACCTCAAGATCATCAACCAGAAGCTCGATTGGTGGGGTCTCAACTATTACAAGCCGGACCGGGTCTTCGACGATGCGGAAAAGTCGGGCGATTTCCCGTGGACGAAGGAAGCCCCGCCTGCCAGCGACGTCAAGACCGATATCGGCTGGGAAGTCTATGCGCCTGGCCTCAAGCATCTGGTCGAAGACCTTTACCGCCGCTACGAGCTGCCGGAATGCTACATCACCGAGAACGGCGCCTGCTACAACATGGACGTCGTGAACGGCGAAGTGGATGACCAGCCCCGCCTCGACTACTACGTCGAGCATCTCGGCATCGTCGCCGATCTCATCAAGGCCGGCTACCCCATGCGCGGCTATTTCGCCTGGAGCCTGATGGACAACTTCGAATGGGCGGAGGGCTATCGCATGCGCTTCGGCCTCGTTCATGTCGACTATAAAACGCAGGTCCGCACGGTGAAGAAGAGCGGCAAGTGGTACAGCCAGCTTGCCGCCGAGTTCCCGAAGGGCAACCACAAGGTCGGTTGATCCGCCGCCCGCGATATGGTGGCGCCGTGGCGAAAGGCTGCGGCGCGCCCCGAATGCCTCGTATGGCGATTTTGCGCGCGCCGGTGCCTGTCGCACGAATCGGGCGGGTGCGATAAACCGGGGTCATGAAACCCCCAGCTCTTCATCTTTACGCGTTATGCGGCAGCCGACGGCGTCTTTCCGCAAGCCGTGCTCTTCTCGATGCTCTCCGCCGAGCCGCTCCCGATGGTGTTGCGATCGAGATCTGCGACCTGATCGGGGATCTGCCGGTCTTCAATCCCGACGACGAAGGCGAGCGAACGCCTGACATCGTGGAGCGCTTCGCGGCAATGGTCGCCGCCGCCGACGGGCTCATCGTCGCCTGTCCGGAATATGTGCACGGCATGCCCGGCGGCTTCAAGAACGCGCTCGACTGGCTCGTCTCCCGGGATGAGGTGCCGTTCAAGCCGGTGATGATCGCGCATGCTTCTCATCGCGGGGATCAGATGCTGGAGCAGCTTGCCGATGTGCTGACGACGATGTCGCTGCGCATCGTTCCAGAGGCTTTTGTCAGGTTGCCGCTTGCCGGCAAAAGCGACGAAGCGCGGGCCGCGATGCTGGAGGACGCTCGGCGAAGCGGGCTCTTGGCATCGAGCTTGACGCAGCTTGCCGCATCCATCGGTCGCTGAGCGGCGGCCGTCAACCGCCGATATGCTGCTGCCCGCGCTTGCGGGCAAGCGCGATCTGCCGCTGCCGTTCGCGGTAGCGTTCACGGTCCGCCTCGGTGCGGCTGTCGTAGCAGTGGCTGCAGGATACGCCGGCCTCATAGTGGGGCGACGTGATCTCTTCGGCGGTGATCGGGCTGCGGCAGGCGTGGCAGAGCTTGTGGTTTCCTTCCTTCAGGCCGTGCTCGACCGAGACGCGCTCGTCGAAGACGAAGCAGGCGCCTTCCCAGAGGCTTTCCTCGGGCGAAACGTCCTCCAGATACTTCAGGATGCCGCCCTTGAGGTGATAGACCTCGTCGAAACCCTGTTCCTTCATGAAGGCCGTGGCCTTTTCGCAGCGAATGCCGCCGGTGCAGTACATCGCGATCTTCGGCTTGTTGTGCAGGCCGGTATTCTGGCGCACCCACTCGGGAAACTCGCGGAAGGTCTTGGTCTTGGGATCGACCGCGCCCTTGAAGACGCCGATTGCCGTCTCGTAGTCGTTGCGCGTGTCGATGACGATCGTCTCGGGGTCGGAAATCAGGGCGTTCCAATCCTTTGGCGCGACATAGGTGCCGACGATCTTTTTGGGGTCGATATTCTCGACGCCCATGGTGACGATCTCTTTTTTCAGCCGCACCTTCATGCGCAGGAACGGCATCTTCGAGGCGCGGCTTTCCTTGTGCTCCAGCGTCGCAAATTCCGGCTGGGCGCGCAGGTAGGAGAGGACCGCCTGGATGCCGGCGTCGGAACCGGCGATCGTGCCGTTGATGCCTTCGCGCGCCAAAAGCAGCGTGCCCTTCACGCCGCTTTCGTCGCAAAGCGCCTGCAACGCGTCGCGCAGGCCTTCAACCCGCGGCACGGACACGAAATGATAAAGTGCCGCCACGCAAAAAGGGCTCGTCGGGGACGTCGATTGGGTCAGCTTGTCTGTCATAGCCCCGGAAATACAGCCTGACGGCGCTTTTCGCAATCGCGATTTAGCTGACGGCATCGCGATTGCCTTGCCCGCCCGCTCGCGTGGGATCATGCGCTTTCGGCCGATCAGCCCGGCGACGGTCGCAGCCTTGCACTGCTCTCATGCCTATTTGCGGCATTGTGGGATGCCGTTTGTTTGCTCGCTAATGCGATGGCGCGCTTCCCTTTTGGCTCGACAAAGACAAATGGTAAGTTTATCGAAGATGCAAAATTTCAATCGTTTGAAGGAGCCGGCACCATGGGCGAGAAAACCGAGAAACTTCTTTCAATTCTCAAGCTGCAGCCTGTCGTTCCGGTGCTCATCGTCGACGATGCGAAGACGGCGGTGCCGCTGGCGCGCGCGCTGGTCGCAGGTGGCCTGAAGGCAATCGAGATCACGATGCGCACCCCTGCGGCGCTCGATGCCATCCGCGCCGTGGCCGATGAAGTCGAGGGTGCCGAGGTCGGCGCGGGGACCATCCTCAACGTCGCCCATTGGGAGGCGGCGGTCGCCGCCGGTTCCCGCTTCATCGTCAGCCCCGGCACGACGCAGGAACTGCTCGACGCGGCGCGTGGCTCGCATGTGCCGCTGCTGCCGGGTGCGGCAACGGCAAGCGAAGTCATGGCGCTTCGCGAAGAGGGCTACACCGTCTTGAAGTTCTTCCCGGCCGAACAGGCAGGCGGCGCCGCTTATCTAAAGTCGCTTTCCTCGCCGCTCGCCGGCACGGTATTCTGCCCGACCGGCGGCATTTCGCTGAAGAATGCCATGGATTACCTGTCGCTGCCGAACGTCGTCTGCGTCGGCGGCTCCTGGGTCGCTCCCAAGGAACTGGTGGCGGCCGGCGACTGGCAGGGCATCACCAAGCTTGCCGCCGAGGCCGCCGCGCTGAGGGCCTGACGCTCGGCGGATTTCCTGGCCGTTGCCGGGCGGACGCTGGCCCGGCGATAGCTGATGGGTTGATCACCACTTTGAATTTGAAATGCGGCTGGGACTGCCCTAGAGCAATTCAGGAAAAGTGGACGCGGTTTTCCGTCCGGAATTGCGTAAAAACAAACAGATAGAACGTTTGCGTGTTTCGAAGAAAAACGGAAACGGTCTAAGCCGGAGAAAAATTGCGTAATTCGGAGGAAGTCGATGCGCGATCTGACCAATTGGAAGGGATGCCCGGCGCCGGCGCCCGTGGTGCTTGAAGGCCACTTCGTGCGCGTCGAGCCGCTGGATCGAGCAACCGACCTGCAGGCGCTCTGGGATGGTCTCGGCCGCATGGAAATCAATCCGCTGCTGCGCTACTTCTCCCAGCCGGATTTCGGCGGCATCGAGGATTTCGAGGCCTGGTTGATCTCGATCGGTAAGGCCGGCTGGCTGACGCTTGTCTTCCGCGAAAAGGCGAGCGGCAAGATCGTCGGCATGGCGAACTACATGCGCGCCGATCCGGCAAACGGTGTCGTCGAGGTCGGCGGCGTTGCGCATGGCGCGGAGATGAAGCGCTCGCCGCTTTCGACCGAGGCGCATTATCTGATGGCGAAACACGTGTTCGAGGACCTCGGATACCGCCGCTACGAATGGAAGTGCGACAACCGCAACGAGGCGAGCAAGATCAGCGCGACACGCTACGGCTTCACCTTCGAGGGCGTCTTCCGCCAGCACATGATTTCCAAGGGCGGCAACCGCGACACCGCCTGGTTCTCGATGATCGATACCGAGTGGCCGCTTCTTAACGCTGCATTCGAAGCCTGGCTTGCGCCTGGTAATTTCGATGCTGAAGGCAAGCAAAAGCGGCGGCTCGAGGATATCCGCTCCGAGCTTGCCAAGGACTTGGTATCTTGACGAACGAACCGGACGGAAAGCCAAAGGAGCGGTCGCCGGCAATCGCCGCGGCCATCATCCTTCTCGTCGCCGGCACAGCGCTCTACCTTCTGCCGACCGTCGTTCTGACGCTTGCGAGGATTTCTCCCTGGCTGGCAACGGTCGCCGGCGTCGCCATCATCCTCGCCTTCTTCGTGGTCTTCTGGCTGCGGGCGCGCTATCAGCGCCGGAAGGGCGACTGAGAACGGTTTTCCGTCCGGCGAAAGCCGCAGCGGCTCAGCCCTGCAACGAGGCGCCGAGCAGGAGGACGCCTGTTGCAATGACCAGCAGCGCGCCGAGAATTTCGATGGTGTGACCGGTCCATGCCGCGGCTTTCGACCCGTGGCCGGCGATGCGCAGCGCCGCTCCCTTGGCGGTGACGGCAAGTGTCGCGAGGATGGATACGGTGACCGCGGTTCCGACCGACATGGCGACGACCGAAAGAACGCCGCCGAGGAAGAGGCCGTTCAGCAGCGAAAATGTGAGCACGAGAAGGGCGCCGGAGCAGGGCCTGAGCCCCACCGTGACGATGGCCGACCAGGCTTCCCTGAGGCTGAACCTTTCCGCGCTCAGGAGCGACGGGTCGGGAAGATGGGAGCGGCCGCATTGCTCGCAGGCAAAGCCGCCGGACGCATCCGCGGCATCGTCGCAGCTAAAGCTGCGTGCGCTCGAAGAGGCGCGGTTTATCGTGCGGGGAGCATCCTCGAAGAGCGCGAGACTGACCGGACCCGCGGGCGTTGCAAATGCCGCCATGTGGCCGCGCGGGAATTCGCGAAAAAGCGCCCGCATCTTGCGAAACAACAGCCAGCCGCCGAAGGCGATCACCATGACGAAGCTTGCGATTTCCATGGTGTTGGTGGCTTCGGTCATGGTGATGCCCGAGCCGCGCAGCGCGAAATAGGCGACGATGACGACGAGGACCGCCATCAATCCTTGCAGGAACGCCGAGACGAAGGAGATCGCGATGCCGCGCCTCAAGGCCACCTCGTTGGCGACCATATAGGACGAAATCACCGCCTTGCCGTGGCCAGGCCCGGCGGCGTGGAAAACGCCGTAGGCGAAGGAGAGGCCGAAAAGGCTCCACAGTTGCCAGCCGCCCTGCCGCATTCCCGCAAGCGATTGCGTGAGTGCGCGATAGAATGCCTGCTGCTCGGTGTTGACGTAGAGGAAGAGGGGGGCGAGCGGCCCGCCGATGGGCTGGAAGCTCGGTTCGGCGGTCCCGATCCCGAGCGGCGAGCCGGTGGCATGGGCAAGGCCTGCCGTTGCGAGGAGCGCAATTGCCGACGCCACCGGCAAGGCGAGCCTGGCCCCGCTCAGCATTGGATGTCGACCCGCGTTGCGAAGAGTTTCGACATGGTCGTGCCGGTCGGATCCTTGAAGAAGGCATCCGTGAGCGTTGCCTTGTTCTCGGCGATGACCTCGTCGGGATCGGGGCGCACGACCTCATGCTTGCAGCCTTGGAACGCGTCGCCGATCGTCACCATGTCGGCGTCGGTCGGAAAGTCGACGGAGGTGTAGAGCGTCGGATCGTAGATGCCGAAAGAGAGCTTGTTGCCCTTCATCGGCATCGGCTCGGCCGGCGCGACGGCGAAGAACATCAAGAGCTGCCCGTCCTTGTAGTCGACATGGATGGTATCGGGCTTGTTGACCTTGATGGTTTTGCCGTTGAACGACATGTTGACGTAGTAGTCGTAGTCGACGAGCGAATCGCGCACCGTGTCGCCGACCTGCGTGAGTTCGTCGGGATCCAGCTTCAGATTGGTATTCTTGTCGAAATCCATCAGCACGGACGAGGAAAAGACCTCGTCGAAACGCCAGACGTTGCGCAGTTCCTGGATATTGCCGTCGGCGCCGGCGACCACTTCGAGCCGCGCCTCGATGAAAACGTGCGGATGCGCGAACGCGGCAACAGGAGCGAGCGAAAGCGCGCCGGCGAGGAGGAGGGTGGATTTTTTCATGCGCTCCGTCAGCATCGCGAGCAGTGATTTGCCTGGGTTTTCTGGGCAGGAAATGAGACGAATTTGGGACCTGGGGGTGCGGCGAACCACCTCAGCCGTTCTTCCGGAACCAGTTGTAGAGATAGTCGACGAAGATCCTCACCTTGGCCGGGAGATAGCGGCGGTGCGGATAAACCGCATAGATGCCGCGGTCGGTCGGTATGTAGTCGTTGAAGAGGGTGACGAGCTCGCCGCTTTCGATGCTCTTTCGCGCGATGAAATCGGGAATGACGGCGATGCCGATGCCCGAAAGAGCCGCCCTCAGCGTTGCATGCGGACTGTTGACCTCGATCGGGCCGCTGACCGCGACATTGAACGAGGTGCTGTCCGGATTGAAGAAGCGGATGCTGTTTTGCGTGCGCGTGTTGGTGTCGATGATGAAGGGCACGCGGGTCAGGTCGCTCGGGTGTTCGAGCGGATCGTGCGCGTCGAGAAAGGCGCGGGTGGCGCAGATATGGCTGCGGAAATCCGAGAGCTTTTTCGCGATCATGCCGGAATCCTCGAGCTTGGTGACGCGCACCGCGACGTCGAAACCTTCCTCGATCAGATCGACGAACCGGTCGTCCGCCGCGATCTCGAGCGCGAGATTGGGGTTCTCCCGTGCGAAATCTATCAGCGACTGGCCGACATCGGCATCGACGAAGGTGCGCGGTACCGAAATGCGCAGCCGCCCCTTCAGCTGCTGATTGCTCTCGCGCACCAGATCCGCGAGGTTGTCGATTTCCTTCAGGATGTCGGAGGCGGTTCTATAGTAGGTGTGGCCGGCTTCCGTCAGCGAGAATTGCCGCGTCGTGCGGTTGAGCAAGAGCGCCCCCAGGTCGTCTTCGAGTTCCCGGACGTATTTGGACAGCAGCGCCTTGGAACGCCCGGTCCGGCGCGCGGCGGCCGAAAAACCCTCCGCTTCGACCACGTCGATGAAAGCGCGTATGCGTGTCAGCGTGTCCATGCGCGTGGCTTGCTCCCTTTATCCTTAAAAGATCAATCAGATAATCCAAGGGCAAAGGCAAGAGCGACGTTGAGGCGCTGGATGTCGTCATCGGCAAGACGGCCGATGACCGGGCCGACCCGGTGGCGGGCAACTGTCAGCGGCTTGTCTGCCATGATTTGAGACCGCGCCCTCAGGCCGTTTTCCGCGCTCGGCTCGATCGTGACGCGAAAGTCGGCAAGTTCGTTTATCGAGCTGGTGAACTGGCAAAATGCGATGGAGGCGCTACCGTCGACGATCGCATCGGTCAAGATAACGACAGCAGGCCGCGGCTTTCCATGATCGCCGGAAACGGCCACCGTCACGAGGTCGCCGCGCTTCATTCGTCTTCCACCAGGCCTTCCACGCCGTAGTGGGAAACGGCCTCGATGAACGCGATCGCTTCGGCCTCGTCCCTCGGATCGAGCGCCGCCAATGCCATGGCCGCCTTTTTTCTCACCTCTGGCGAACGCGCGTCTGGAACGACCAGACGAACCTCCCTGAGATGGCTCGCCCGGCGTCGTTGGCGCAATGACTTCATTCTTTCCGCTGCAGCGGCCATGGGACATTTCTCGCTGTTTCGAAGAGCGTAACGCGTGACGCCCGGCCTTGCAAGATCTGCCGGATTTAAGGGGTGCCGGTTCATTTTTTTGATCGGTCAAAAAAATCCTTGATTATGACGACGAATCTTCCTATTTCGACATCAGCCCAAAGTCGCACGTGCCCATGGGTGTCCGCCGAACCCTCGAATTGGTGAGGAAATCGGTAAGGTACCTGGAATTAACCCCTCCAGTCGCTATTCCGGCCAACCGGAAAATGCGAGGACGCCTGAAGCAACGACGGTGCGGGCCTTTTTGTTCTCTCCCTGCTTTCCATCAGCGGGGGTTACTGAAGAGGCACACCTTCATTGCCGGAAGTGCGGTTGGGATATCCCCTCCAATCCATGGCAGACAAAGCCGGATCCATGTCGCTCTCGCGACGTTGATTCATCATTTGCGCTATCCAAGCGCTTGCAAAGGTTCCGGGGTCTCCACCGGCTGGTTCCTGCGCGAGCAATTGGTTGCCCTTTGTCCTCCGGTTTTTGCCGGAGCTCTGGAATTGGAAGAGGGAATTGAAATGACCACCCAGCGCATCCGCGACTTTCTCGCAACCCGACGTCCCGACTGTCCCTGCCTCGTGGTCGACCTCGATGTCGTGCGCGACAATTTCAACGCTTTCCGTCATGCGATGCCGGACAGCGCGATCTACTATGCCGTCAAGGCAAACCCGGCTCCGGAAGTGCTGAAGCTGCTCGCCAACATGGGTTCCAACTTCGATTGCGCGTCTGTCGCTGAAATCGAAATGGCGCTCAATGCCGGTGCGACCGCCGCCCGCATCTCCTTTGGCAACACGATCAAGAAGGAACGTGACGTTGCCCGCGCGCATGCGCTCGGCGTCAGCCTCTATGCGGTCGACAGCCATGAGGAAGTCGAGAAGATCTCGCGTGCCGCTCCCGGCGCCCGCGTGTTCTGCCGCGTGCTGACCGACGGCGAAGGCGCCGAATGGCCGTTGTCGCGCAAGTTCGGCTGCGTGCCGCAGATGGCCGTCGACGTGCTCGTCTATGCCCATCAGCTCGGACTGCAGTCCTACGGCGTCTCGTTCCACGTCGGTTCGCAAATGACCAAGGTCGATGCCTGGGATTCGGCGCTTGCCGATGCCAAGCGCGTCTTCGTCCAGCTGGCCAAGCAGGGCATCCACCTTGAGATGGTCAACATGGGCGGCGGCTTTCCGACCAAGTATCTGCGCGACGTTCCGTCGGCGGAAGCCTATGGCAAGGCGATCAACGCGGCTCTGCGTTCCCATTTCGGAAACCAGATCCCGCAGACGATCATCGAGCCGGGCCGTGGCATGGTCGGCAATGCCGGCGTCATCAAGACCGAGGTCGTGCTGATCTCGAAGAAGTCCGACAACGACGCTGCCCGCTGGGTGTTTCTCGACATCGGCAAGTTCGGCGGTCTTGCCGAAACGATGGACGAAGCCATTCGTTACCCGATCCGCACCGAGCGCGATGGCGACGAAATGGAGCCCTGCGTGATTGCCGGTCCGACCTGCGATTCGGCCGACGTGCTGTACGAAAAGAATCTCTACCCGCTGCCGATCACGCTTTCGATCGGCGACGAGATCCTGATCGAGGGTACCGGCGCCTACACGACCACCTATTCGGCGGTCGCCTTCAACGGCTTCGAGCCGCTCAAGGCCTACGTCATCTAAGTTCGATTTCGCCAGCCCCGTAACCAGCCGGGGCGGCAACCTCACAATTTCCTGAAATCACCGCTGATAACGGTATTGGGCACGGGAGGCCGAAGATGGCCGCTGTTCTTGATTCTGTCCGCGCATTCTTTGCGCCCTCCACTTTCGTCATCGACCTGGAAAATGCCAGCGATGTCGTTGCACGCGAAAACCTGCTCGACCGCGCCATGGGGCCTGGCCGCAAGCGCAAGTCGTCGGAAGCGATCCGCCGCGGCCGTATTCCGGCCGAGGGCCTGGCACTCGTCGCCCGCGATCGCAACGGCCACGTCATCGGCACCGTGCGGCTCTGGAATGTCGAAGCCGGCGTCGATCGCGACACCCAGCCGGTGGCAGCCCTTCTGCTGGGTCCGCTGGCAGTCGATCCCGCCTATGCCGGCAAGGGCATCGGTGCGGCGTTGATGCGCGCGGCCGTCATGGAAGCCAAGAAGCGCGGCCATGGCGCGATCCTGCTCGTCGGGGACGCGCCTTACTACGAGCGCTTCGGCTTCTTTGCCGAAAAGGCGCGTCACCTCGTCATGCCGGGACCCTTCGAACGCAGCCGCTTTCTCGGTCTGGAGCTGAAGGAAGGCTGGCTTGCCGAGGCGGCCGGCCTGATCGTCGCCAGCGGCCGCAAGCTGAGCGGGCCGTCGATTTCCATCGCGGCCTGAGGGCTGTTCCGATTTGGGCAATTCCGGACGGAAAACCGCTTCATCCTTTTCCTGGAACTGTTCTAGCCGCGCCTGATGGATAGAAGCTGATATTTGAATTGCCCGGCCTGCCCGTTCTTTGGGTAGCGCTGCATGCGGACGCGATCGCCCTGGTTGCCGCCGAGGCACAGGATGGTGTTCGCATCCGCTTCCATGAAGAAGGCGACATGCCCGGCCTCGACCGTGCGGCTGTAGCGCCGGAACACCACGATGTCGCCTTGCCGCGGCGAGGCTGTCACGTCCTGCCCCCAATGCTGGTCATGCCATGAGCGCGCCCATTTGCTGTTGGTGCCGACCAGGCCCGCCTGCTCGACGCAATAGTTGACGAAGGAGGAGCACCAGGCGGTTTCGTCCCCCGCCGGGCTGCCGGTCGTCGAGGCGTGGTACATGACGATGCGCGGATTGTCCTGGCGGCCTGGAATTTCGGCCACGCCCAGCTGCAGCTCGGCAAGCGCCACGTCGAGCGGTGTGCGTTCGCGGGGAAGGGGAATGGGCAAGCCGCCGGAAACCGCCTGGAGAAAGGTGGAATGCATGTAGCCGTCGGCGCTGCCGTCACCTTCTATGTCGACCTTGATCCAGACGTCCTGGGTGCCGACGCCGGTCACGAGCGTTCCAAGCGGAAGCGTCTCGATCACCCTGTAGGTCTCGCCGGGTCCGGAGCGCAGATTAAGGCCCGATCGGGCCGTGACGCGGAAAACCGCAGCCGAACCATGTCCGAGCGGCGTTTCGGCAGGCCCGACCCCGGAGAACTGGCCGAAATTGTCGAAGGCCGGATTGATGATATTGCCGTCGTAATTCATATGCGCGTAGGGGAATGCCCTGTCGAGATACTTCTGGAACACCGCCCAGCGTCCCGCCTGCAACGCCTGCAGCGTCCCCGTCCAGCCGGTGCTACCCGAAAGCCAGACGAGTTCGACGAGACCGGCGGCCGAAAGGCGGTCGCCGACGGCGCCCGAACCATAGACCCCCATGCGATATTTGCCGCCGACAGTGCGCTTGGCGGCATCGAAGTAAGCGGTGATCTGCGCAAGATCAGCTGCGCGAACGAAATCGGAATCGACGGCGAAATAGATCGCCGATTGCTCAGGCTGTCCGAGGCTCGCGGCGAGGCTGAGCGCCCGGGTCGCATCGCGCGTGCCGTTGCCGCTGCCGAAATCGCCGATATTGCCGCCGGCCCCGGCGCGGGCTTCGAAAACGACGGCGACCGAAAGGCCTGCGGCATAGAGCATCTCGAGCTCGGTACCCGTCAGGCACTTGGAAGGCAGTCGCGTGCTGTTGCGGTGGTTGTAGTAGCGGATGACCGTTTTGACGCCGGCCGCGGCAAGCTGCGCGGCATATGGCCCGACATTACCCGCGACGTCGATGATCTCCTGCATCGCCATGCCCCCCAATGGGTGGCGCCGCAACTCGGCTATCGCGGAGACGTGTCGCGTCGAGAGGCGACGCGGCGTCTCGCAGTCCCATCAGCCTTAGCGACGCTGTGAATGTACGATTTCAATTTCAGTATTTGCTAAAAATATCATGAGAATTGAATATCGCAAAGCGCGCAACCGAGTGTGCCAGAGACAATCACCATTGGCGCGTAGCAGAAGCCGAGCATTGGGTAGAAGAGTGAGCTTTGATTGGTTCTTTCAGTCGAACCCCCCGTTCCCCCGCGGCCCAAGCCACCATACCACAGTTCAGCACGACGGGGATGATTTTCGCCGAAAGAAAATAATAGGTGTGTTATATCAAGCGGATAAGAAAATCTGAAGTTTTTTTCATGCCCGCCCGCCAACCCTGCCTCATACTGACAGCGTCATCGGAGGGGGCCGGGTCGCGAACCGGAGCCCTAAAACGGGTCACATCCGGCACCGGTGACGGCCAGGTTCGACGATCGCGCTGCCGTCAGGGCAAAGCGATTGCGGGCCGCCACTACGGGGAGCTGCCAATCCCCGGAGGCGACCGCAAAGAAGAACCCGGTCGGCAGGCAGCAAACGCCTGACAAACACATACCAACCAATAGCCGCTGCCTGCCGCTCCCCAAGCTTAGGCCGCACGGACCACAGTCCGGCGCGGGGTCTCGTCGTGTCTTTCACCTCATCGGTGGTTCATCACGTTCGACGCGTCATCCACAACCAGGGCGTCGAACCGCTCCGCCATTCCCACAAGGCGATCAGCCGGTCGAGATCGGAGAGCCCCTCCATCCATGCGGGCAAAGCGTCACCGTCCAACGCGCGGTCGATCCGGCGAACGGTATGGGTTGACGAAAAGCGCCTCGTCAGCAGATCGACCAGCCCTTGGCGAAAGCATTCGTGCACTTCGACCAGGATATCGGCATGGAGAAGCCCGGGCGCCATCGCCGGATCCAGCAGATCCTTTTCAGCGCCCTCGATATCGCAGATCACGACGGTCTTCTTTTGCTCAGCGATAGAGAAATCCTCGTGGCCGAAGAGGCCGCCGATCTCGATCCGGTCCGATACCTCATTCAGTTCGGCAAGAGCCGCGCAGAGCTTCAGCGCCGATTCACTCGCGTCGCGCGCCATGACCAGGGCTTGCGGCATGCGCCTTGCGAGGCCGACAGCGTAATACCCTTCCGCACAGCCGATATCGACGACGACCTCGTAATCCTTCGCGACGATCTCCTCGATCACCGGCGACAGGGAATGTTCGTATGCGCCGAGCAATCGCGCGATCCGGGCCCCTTCACTTGCTTGATCGAGATAGACCATGCCCGCGAAAGGGCCGCGAAGGATCGTACGGTCGCCTCGTGTCTCCATCGTGTTGGAAATCAGCTGGCTCCGCCACTTTGCCAGGAGGCGCAGCGCTGCTTCCAGGCGTTCGGTGGACGGGGGCCTGGACAGCATATCCTGAAGCATTTCCGTCACGCGAATGGTGAACCGGGAGGCGTTGGCTGTTTGCGGGGCTTTATCGGGCGTCGCGCGTTCGCTCATCTCTTCAATTCCAGTCGTCCCGAAACGGGGCTTCGATGATGTCGCAATTCCCCGGCATCCGGCGTCAGGATGGATCAGGTCTGATCTGAGGGCGCCGATGGGCGAAGAATATGGTTCAGGTGCTCAAATAGTGCCTCAGGACAGGAAGGGAGCCGAGGAGTAAATATGGATTTCTTAGGTCTATCTAATTGTAATATACGGCTTATTCTTCTACGGCCTATACGTCGGCTAAGTCAACCCTTCCCGAGGCGGGAGAGGAACGACGCGGCTCCTGCGAATGCCCGGCTCGCCGACACAATCGTTCGCACACCGATATCACGGCGAAGACCTCCGGAGGAGGTCGACGCAACCCGCCTTCGCCAACCCACGAGGCCGAGAAGGTTCCGTCGTTCGAAGAAAGCGCCAGCGCTTTAACCGGCGATATCGATCACGCCGCAGTCACCCGTTTCGGTGGCGAATGCCAGCAGCTTGCCGGATTTGCTCCAGCTCATGGCGGTGATCGCGCCCTTGCCGGGGCGTCTCAGCAGCGCTTCCTTGCCGTCGGCGATGCGCACCGCGAGCACCATGCCGTCGATGAAGCCGATGGCGAGGATGTCTTCGGCCGGGTGGAACTTGACTGAGGTCGCCATGATGTTGGCGCGGGTGCCGAGTTCCAGCGGCGCCTTGCCCATCGGGCCGTCCTTGCCCTGGAAGGGCCAGACGATCGCCGCCGGCGCGCCGGAGGAGGCAAGCCACTTGCCCTTGGCGGACCAGGACAGAGATTTGACCTTGGCGGGATAGCCGGTCATGCGCATGTGGCGCGCCTCGGCGTTCGGTTTGCTGTCCAGCTTCCAGCCGTGCAGGGCGTTTTCCTGCATGCTAGTGACAAGGAACTGGCCATCGGGAGAAAAGGTGACGCCGGTATGGGCGCCCTTCCACTCGAGATTGACGGCCGGCGCGCTGGTGCCGACCCAATGGAGCGAGACGCCGTTATAGCGGGCGACGCCGATGCGCAGGCCCTTGGGCGCGAAGGCCAATCCCTCGACCGTGCGCTCCTCGGCAAATTCCTTGGTCGTTCCGTCGGTGAGCCGGACGAAGGTATTCTTTCCATAGGCATAGGCAACCGCGCCCTGCGGGCCGGCGGCTAGCTGGCTGATCCATTTGCGCGGCTGATGGGCAAGCTCGGCCACGCTTCCGTCTGCCGAGATCCGCTGCACCCTGCCGTCTTCGCCGCCCGCGACCAGGCTGTCGCTATGGGGGTCGCGGATGCAGGTCAGTAGGCCCTGGCCGGTCTCGGATATCTTGTCGCCGCCTTCCAGCCGATGAACCGTGCCGGCGGCGCTGGCGAAGAAAGGAGTGTCACCTAAAAATTCGACGGCCAGAACGTGGCCGTCGATATCAAGCGGAGCAACTGTCGGCATCAGGCTGTCGCCTCGCACGCCTTGAAGGAGTTTTCGAGCTTCTGGCGGTCCAGCTCGCGGCCGATGAAGACGAGGCGGCTCTCGCGCTTCTCGCCATCCTTCCACGGACGCTGGTGGTCGCCCTCGATGATCATGTGCACGCCCTGAACGACGTAGCGCTCCTCATCGCCCTTGAAGGCGATGATGCCCTTGAGCCTTAGGATGTTCGGGCCTTCGGTCTGCGTCACCTTCTGGATCCAGGCGAAGAAGCGATCAGGATTCATCTCGCCGCCGCGCAGCGAAACGGACTGCACGGTGATGTCGTGGATCGGCGACATGGCGTGATGATGATCATGGTTATGATCATGGTCGTGGTGGTGATCATGATCATGATCGTGGTCATGGTGGTCGTGATCATGGTGATGATCGCAATCCGGACCGCAGGCATGGTCTTCATGGCCATGCTCGAGGAAATGCGGATCGTTTTCCAGGGCACGCTCGAGATTGAAGGCGCCCTGGTTTAGAACCCGGGCTAGATCGACGCCGGAGCGCGTGGTCTTGTGGATGCGCGCCGAGGGGTTGATGGCGCGTACGACCTCCTCGATGCGGGCGACGTCCTCCGGCGAAACGAGGTCGATCTTGTTGATCACGACGACGTCGGCAAAGGCGATCTGGTCTTCGGCCTCGCGACTGTCCTTCAGCCGAAGCGGCAGGTGCTTGGCGTCGACGAGGGCGACAACGGCATCGAGTTCCGTCTTGGCGCGCACGTCGTCATCCATGAAGAACGTCTGTGCGACCGGCACCGGATCGGCAAGCCCGGTGGTCTCGACGATGATGCCATCGAAACGGCCGGGGCGGCGCATCAGGCCCTCGACGACACGGATCAGATCCCCGCGCACCGTGCAGCAGACGCAGCCGTTGTTCATCTCGTAGATCTCTTCGTCGGATTCGACGATCAGGTCGTTGTCGATACCGATCTCGCCGAACTCGTTGACGATGACCGCATACTTCTTGCCGTGATTTTCCGAGAGGATGCGGTTCAAAAGCGTCGTCTTGCCGGCGCCGAGATAGCCGGTGAGCACGGTAACGGGAATGGGCTTCGGGGTGGCTGCTTCGGTCATGGGAGCCTCGAAAGGATGGGATGATGCCCTGAAGGCGGAACGTCGGTCGGTCACCATATAAGGATTTGGCGCGGGCAGTTCAAAGCCTTTTGTATGTTATAAGATCACATTGCGGTGGGGCCGGTCACGATTGCCGAGGCGATATCCGTGAGCGCGAAATCATTGCCGACATAGAGCAGGGGGCAATCGAATTCCTTTGCCGTCGCGTATGCGAAGCAATCGCCATAGTTCAGGGAGGCCGGATGTGCGCCCTTGCCCCATTCCGAATAGGCGAGGGCGGCAAGTTTCGCTCGCGCGGACGTCAGCTCGACGAATTGAGTGACGAAGGCAGTGATCATCGTTTCCATTTCAACGGCAATGCCTCGCCGGGCAGCGACGATCAGCGCCTCGGTGACGGTGGCGCAAGACATCGCGATATCGCTTTGCGCTTCGAGAACGAGCCTGCATCTTTCGCCCCAAGCCTCTTTTACGAGGACGGCAACCAAAGCCGAGCTGTCAACGACGATCACTTCGGCAGCCCAAACTCATCGTAAAGAAAATCCTGGCTTCTTGCAGCGTCAGGACCAGCGGGCAGGTTTTTCCGCCTCACTTGTTCCTGGATCTCGTCGATGAGCTTGGACTTCTCTTCTGGGCTAAGAGATTTCCCCACCGGTTCGAGCCGTACGGATGGGCTCCCGTTCTCTGTCAGGACGATTTCCTCGCCCTGCTTTGCCAGGCGTACGAGCTCGGTCAACTGGCTCTTTGCATCAGCGATAGAAATGCGCATCTCGATTTCCTTTGGGCGATGCCACTGTCACTCAATATGATCGCTTGGTTGTGACAAGACAAGTTTTCGCCTAGCGCAGCGTCCCGACATCGAACGCATCCACGTCCCGCAGCAGCTCCACCAAACCTTCCACCGCATGCGCGATCAGCCGCTCGCCCTTTTCCCCCGTGGCGGCCGCGGCGTTGCCGGCGACGCCCCGCGAGTTGAGGTCCGACATCGTCCAGCCGAAGGCGTGAGGGCCGTAGGCGCGGAGGTGCTTGTAGTCTCGCGCGAAATCCGCTTGCCGGGAAGGGAAGTCGGCGGCTTTGGCCATGTCGACCTTGTCGGGGTGAAGCGCCAGCATGACCGACGTCTCGATATCGCCGCCGTGGATGCCGATGGCCTTCTCTTCGGGCGAGATCACTTCCGGCGGCACGCCGAAGCGCGTCCAGCTCGTGGCGACGGCCAGCATGTTGAAACGGACGCGCGCTTCGGTCGCCACGATCGTCATCAGCGGCGCGTTGCCGCCATGCGCGTTCAGCATCACCAGCTTGCGGATGCCGAGGTCGGCGAGACCAGCGGCAATCGCCAGCCAGCGATCGATCCCCGCCTCGAAGGTCAGCGACTTCGTTCCCTCGACGTCCATGTGCTCGATGGAGTAGCCGACGGGCTCCACGGGCAGGAAGGTTACGGGAAGGTCGTTCGGGAGACGATGCGCGAGGCGCTCGACGATCCCGGCGGCAATCAGCGTATCGGTGTCGAAGGGCAGGTGTGGCCCATGCTGTTCGTGGGCGCCGAGCGGCAGCACCGCGATCCAGCGCGCGCGCCGGGCCGGTTCGATCGTCGCGTCATTGTCCGCGAAGCGGAGGGAAGGTTGCGCCATCTTGAACTGCGCCTCTTGTATATCTCACTATCCTGCGCAATGTCATAGCGCGGGGTGGGCCGTGCTGAAAGACCGATGGGCGCAAGATGGGCAAGAAGAACAAGGACGGTAAGAAGAGCAAGTCCGGCAAGAAAAAGGACCACGGCGAGTACACGCTGGCGGATATTTCGTCTGCGTTGACGCAGGCCGCGCGCTCGATGCGCACCGAACTCACGCGGAACCTGACGGCAAGCGGGCTCTACGCTGGCCAGGACGGGGTGATCCTCGCCCTTGCCGAACATGACGGACTGCCGGCGGGCTCGCTCGCTCACAAGCTCGGCGTCAAGGCGCCGACGATGACGCGCACCATCGGCCGCATGGAAGCGCAGGGTTTTGTCGAGCGCCGCGCCGACAGCGAAGACGCGCGGCTGACCAAGGTGTATCTCACCGAAACCGGCCGCAATACCGTAACCCAGATCGCGGCGTCCGCGGCGCACTGCGACGAGCGCGCCACACGCGGATTTTCCGACAAGGATATTCGGTCTCTCGTCCGCCTTTTGAAGGCGATCGACGGCAATCTCCACAGCGAAGAGCCGCTGGAGGAGGACGAAATCTAGAGGCGGGCAATTTTGGAATTGCGCGACCCGATCTAATCTTTTAATTAAACATTTTAAATTCCGTGCCGTGCGTGGAAACCGCCCTCGGCCAAAGCAATTCCTGTCCGGAATTGCCAAGAAACATACGGAAACGTTACTCGGGGGAGGTATACGTGGCCCAGAAGATCAAGCTTTCGACCATCGCGGAATCGCTCGGCATATCAACCGCGACAGTCTCGCTTGCGCTTCGCGATAGCCCGCTGGTTGCGACGACGACGCGCGATCGGATCAAGGATCAGGCCCGCGCGCTTGGCTATATCTACAACCGGCGCGCGGCCAGCCTCAGAACCTCGCGCTCGGGCATCATCGGGGTCGTCGTGCACGACATCATGAACCCTTTCTACGGCGAAATCCTGAAGGCGATCGAGAGCGAACTCGATCGAAGCCGGCATACCTTCATCCTGTCCAATCACTACGATTCGGTGGAAAAGCAGCGGACCTTCATCGAAACGCTGCTGCAGCTGGGCGGCGACGGCGTCATCGTCTCTCCGGCGATCGGCACGCCGCCCGAGGACATGCAGCTTGCGGAAGACAACGGCATGCCGGCAATCCTGGTCGCGCGCTCGATGGACGCGATGGACCTGCCGACTTTTCGCGGCGACGACACCTACGGCATTTCGCTGGCGACCAACCACCTCATCAGTCTCGGCCACCGTTCGATCGCCATGATCGGCGGCACCGATCAGACCTCGACCGGCCGCGACCGCTATCAGGGCTATGTCAACGCGCTGCGCAAGGCGGGGATGGAGGTCGATCCCAATCTGCGTATCCCCGGCCCCCGCTCCAAGCAGGGCGGGTACGAAGCCGCGGTCCACTTCCTGTCGTTGCCGCAGAAGCCGACGGCCGCCGTCTGCTGGAACGACCTCGTCGCCATCGGCCTGATGAACGGTATTGCCCGCGCCGGGCTCGTACCCGGCCGGGATATTTCCGTGACCGGCTATGACGACCTGGAGGAGGCCGCAATCGCAACGCCGGCACTGACGACGGTCTGGAACGGGCAGGCGGAAGTGGGTAGGCTTGCGGCGCGGGCGCTTCTCGACCGGCTTGCCGGCAGCCACGAGCCCGATGGAATGCACCTGATCAAGCCGGA
This sequence comes from Rhizobium sp. RAF56, assembly GCF_052113965.1. Classification (NCBI taxonomy): domain Bacteria; kingdom Pseudomonadati; phylum Pseudomonadota; class Alphaproteobacteria; order Hyphomicrobiales; family Rhizobiaceae; genus Rhizobium; species Rhizobium sp. RAF56. The sequence continues at coordinate 61,322 of NZ_JBFRDU010000004.1, read as the reverse complement.
AATGCGCATCCGCCAATCGACGTCGCCCGTTGAGAGCCGCCACTAGCGCCCGTCCGGCTGCGTGAAGCACGGAGCATGTCCGTCGAAGAAAAGCGGAACTGCTCCAGCGCATTCGGGCGAGACTTTCGCTGGCGGTGCGATAACGTGCCATCCGCTGACCCAGAGTAAGGATCGACCATGCCCGTTGCCCGACCTGCCATTCTCATCCCTGGAAAGATCCATCCGCGTGTCGTGGAGCGGCTCGCCGATCGCTTCGAGATCATCGTCGCCGAGCGGGGCGACAGCCCTGATGTCGCGCGGGAGGCTGCTGAGCGTGTTCGTGCCGCCGCGGTCGTCGGCAGCTTCAACGCCGCCTGGATCGACGCACTTCCCAATCTTGAGATCATCGGAAATTTCGGCGTCGGCTATGACGGCGTCGATGTCGCGCATGCCGCGGCCAAAGGCATTCTCGTCACGAATACGCCCGACGTCCTCAACGACGAGGTTGCCGATACAGCGATTGCCCTCCTTCTCAACACGCTTCGCCAGTTTCCGCGCGCCGAGCAGTGGCTTCGCGAGGGCAAGTGGCGGAGCGGCGTCTCCTTTCCGCTGTCTCCCTTTTCGCTGAAGGGCAGGCATGTCGGGCTCTATGGGTTTGGCCGCATCGGCCAGGAAATCGCCCGGCGGCTGGAGCCGTTCAAGGTCAAGATCAGCTATCACGCGCGCCACCGCCATGAGGGCGTCGCTTATGACTATTTTGCGACGCTCACCGACATGGCGAAAGCCGTGGACACGATCGTCGCGATAGTCCCGAAGACGGCAGGGACGCACAAGACGATCGATGCGGCGGTGCTGGCCGCGCTCGGACCGGAAGGGGTTCTTATCAACGTCGGCCGTGGCTGGTCGGTGGACGAGGTGGCGCTCGCAGCGGCATTGCGTGACGGCAAGCTCGGCGCTGCCGGGCTCGACGTCTTCTACGACGAACCGAACGTGCCGGCCGAGCTTGTGGCGCTACCCAACGCCTGCCTGTTGCCGCACGTCGCCTCCGCCTCGGCACCGACGCGCAACGCCATGGCGGATCTCGTCGCCGACAATATCATCGCGTGGTTTGAGACGGGCAGGGCGCTGACGCCCGTGCCTGAAACGAGGGCTGTGGCGTCAGACGATCGCTGAGCGCCTTGGTGCGGCGATCGGGAGCTCTCCCTTGCCCGCCGCGTAGTCCCTGACCGCATCGCCGAACGCTTCGAAGAGCCGGCGCGAGGGGCTGTCGGTTTCGGCCCAGTATTCGGGATGCCATTGCACGCCGACGGCAAAGGCCTTGGCGTCGATCACCGAAACCCCCTCGATCGTGCCGTCCTCGGCGGTCGCTTCCACCTGCAGGCGCGGCGCCGTCTTGGCGATGGCCTGGCGATGCAGCGAATTGACCTGGAGTTCGCCGGGGCCGACGATGTCGGCGAGGCAGGAACCTTCCCTGATGAAGACGCCCTGGCGGATCGCATACATGCTATCGCGGTCGACGTTGGCCGGCTTGCGGTGGTCCCAGACGCCGGGCTGGTCCTGGATTTCGCTCGCAAGCGATCCTCCGAGAGCGACGTTTAGCTCCTGTATGCCGCGGCAAATGGCGAATGTCGGGATGCCTCGGTCGAGCGCGCGTCGGATGAGGGGAAGCGAGACCGCATCGCGGGCCGGGTCGAAGGGGCCATCGGCCTCGGTCGCGTCAGCGCCGTAGAGGGAAGGGTGAACGTTGGTCGCCGAACCCGAGACGAGTAGCCCGTCGACGCGATCGAGGATCGCATCCGCATCGTAGCCCTCTTCCATCGCCGGCACGATGAGGGCCATCAGCCCTGCCGCCTTCAGCGTCGCGCGGATATATTGATGCTGAACTGCATGCCAATGCGTGCCGTCGAACGCGCGAATGTCGGCGGGAATGGCGATGATCGGCTGGCTCATAGTCGCTCCGGTAAAAATGCCAAATTGCTGAGATGGTGTGAGAGCGCAGAATGGTGGGCGTGTCAACGGTGCTGGCGTCGCCTTCGCAAGGCTTGAAAGAGAATATTCATCGTGGTTAGGTCCAGCCGTTGCGAATGCCGCCGGCGGACGCAGAAAGCTGAATACCGCCGATGCGGGAGGTTTTGATGGATCGCCGTTCGTTTATGAAAAAAGCCGGCCTTGCCGGCGCCGGTGCGGCCGCCTCCACGCTTGCGGCGCCGGCCGTTGCTCAGGACAGTCAAAAGATCACCTGGCGCATGACCTCGTCCTTCCCGAAAACGCTCGATACCATCTTCGGCGGTGCGGAGGATATCGCCAATCACGTGGCGGCGGCCACGGACGGCAATTTCACGATCCAGACCTTCGAGGACGGCGAGATCATACCCGGCCTGCAGGCGGCGGATGCCGTCAGCGCCGGTACGGTGGAGGCCGCGCACACGACGTGCCTCTATTTCTGGAACAAGGATCCGACCTACGCGCTCGGCGCCGCCGTGCCCTTCGGCCTCAATGCGCGGCTCGCCAATGCCTGGTTCTATCAGGGCAACGGCAATCGCCTGATGAACGAGTTCTTCGCCACGCAAGGCATGTATGGCGTTCCCGCCGGCAACACCGGCGTTCAGATGGGGGGCTGGTTCCGCAAGGAAATCAATACGCTCGACGATCTCAAGGGTCTGAAGATGCGCATTTCCGGCCTTGCCGGCAAGGTCATCGAGAAGATCGGCGTGCTGCCGCAGCAGGATATCGCGACCAAGGATATCTTCGCGGCCCTCGACAAGGGCACCATCGACGCCTGCGAGTGGGTCGGCCCCTACGACGATCTGAAACTCGGATTTTACAAAGTGGCGAAGTTCTACTACTACCCAGGCTGGTGGGAGGGCGGCACCGTTATCCATGCGCTCTTCAATCTCGAGAAGTGGAACGCCTTGCCGCCACGCTATCAGGCGGCGCTCGGTGATGCCTGCGCCTTTGCCAACACCAACATGCTCGCCAAATACGATGTCAGGAACCCGCAGGCTCTGAAGCAGATCGTGGAGCAAGGGGCAACGCTCAGGCCCTTCAGCCAGGAAATCATGGAGGCCTGCTTCCAGGCCGCGCAGACGATCTATGCCGATCTTTCGAAATCCAACGAGTATTTCAGGAAAGTCTATAGTGACCAGGTTGCTTACAAGAAGGATGCCTATCTCTGGATGCAGCTTGCCGAATATACGTTTGACACCTTCATGATGATCCAGCAGCGCGCCGGCAAGCTTTAGGCGGCACCCGGCCGGCCGTCCCTTCGCGCGAAACAGTCAAAAGTAGAACTCGATCGATTGCTTCCCTACGGATAGGTTGCAAAATAAAACTCAAACTAGCCCTGTTGGCGCTTAATTTTAGAATGTTCGACCAAATTCCGATTATGAGAGCAATCAAATTTAAAGGGTTTTTGAGTACTGTGCACGCGCATAAGGGAGATCCCGGATGAAGTCGCCGAGCCCGAATAGCGTGCCGACAGATGTATATCTGTCGTTCGTGAGTTCGCTCTTTGGAAATCGCAAGACGCTGTTTACCGGCATGATCGTTCAGATCCTGACGTTCGTGGCCGTGTATGCCAAATCCGGGGCTTCGTTTTACCTCTACCTTTCTGCAATCTTCATTTCAGTCTGCGTCTACCGCATTTACTGGTTCCATCAGTTCGACATTGCCAACAAGGCGGCCATGGGGCGCGACGATATAGCGCGGTGGGAGCGACAATATCTCTATGGCGGCGTTTCGACGACCACGCTTTTGGGTATCAGCTGCGGCTACGCTATCCTTCTCCAGGACGTTTTTGCGCAGATCGCCTGCATCACCGTGACGCTGGCCTCGATGGTCTCAGTCGTTGGCCGCAACTACGGCTCGCCCAAGGCGGTCAATTTGCAGACCGTGTCGGCGGCGCTGCCGATCAGCGTCGGCTTCCTGCTTCTGCGTGACCCCTACATGACGCTGTTGTCGGTGACGCTGATCCCGTTCGTGCTGACGACGCGATCGATGGCGAACGGCGTACGCGCGTTCCTCTATCGCAACGTCATCGCATCGCGTGAGATATCGCTGATCGCCGATCGTTTCGACACCGCGCTAAATAACATGACGCACGGCCTGTTCATGCTGGATGCCGACAATCGGATTCTGGTGGTAAACCGCAAGGCCTGCGAGCTGCTGCATCTGAGCAACCAGGAACAGCTCAAGGATTGCGAGCTCGACGTCGTGCTGCGCTATGGCGTTCGGCATGCCTTCATCGACGGCTCGCTGCCGAGCCTGATCCAGCGCCAGCTTGCGCAGCTGGTCGACGGAACGCTGTCACGCTCGCTGATCCGATTCAATGACGACCTCTATCTCGAATTCTCGGCAAACCGCCGACCTGACGGCATCGTCATTCTCATCTTCGAGGACGTGACGGCACGCATTCGCGCCGAGCGCAAAATCCTGCACATGGTGCGGTTCGATTCCCTGACCGGCCTGCCCAACCGCGAATACTTCATCGAGCTCGTGAAAGAAAACCTCTCGGCGCGGCCAAGGCCCGGCAGGATCGGCATCATGGTTCTCGATATCGACGAGTTCAAGCACGTCAACGACACCAAGGGCCACGTCGCCGGCGACCGGCTGCTGGTCAAGATCGCCGCCCGCCTCAAGGATGAGGCCGAGGGGAAGGCGGTCGTGGCGCGCCTGATGGGCGACCAGTTCGTTCTCCTGTTTCCGAACGAGGAGAATGCCGCCGACCTCGACGCGCGCATTCGCGCCCTCCACGCCGTCATGGCGGGCATCTACGAAGTCGATGGCAGCACTTTCCGCATTTCGTTCAGCGGCGGCTACGTGACGATCGACAGCCAGCAGTTCCGTCCGGAAGAATGGCAGATCAAGGCCGACCTGGCATTGTTCGAGACCAAGGTGCGCAACCGCGGCGGCTGCACCGCCTTCGAGGGCGAGATGGATGCCCGCTATATCGAACGCCAGGCGCTGAAAGAGGATCTGCGCGCGGCGATCGAGAACGGCGATCTGCGCGCCGCTTACCAGCCAATGTACAAGCCGGATGGCTCTCGGATCGATTGTTGTGAGGCGTTGTCGCGCTGGGTCCACCCCGAAAAGGGTGCAGTGCCGCCTGATATCTTCGTCCAGCTCGCGGAGGAGATGGGCATCGTCTCCGGCATCACCCGTTTCATGATCGAGACCGCCTGCCGCGATTGCGCGAGCTGGCCCGAGCCGATTGCGGTGTCGGTCAACTTGTCCGCCCAGGACCTGCGCAACAGCGATATCGTCGCGATGGTCGGCGAGGCACTGGAGATGACGGGCCTGCATCCGTCGCGGCTGCATCTCGAGGTCACGGAAAGCTGCCTCATCGACGAACTGACCACGGTCTTCACGATCCTTGCGGAATTGCGTTCCAAGGGCATTACCATTGCGATCGACGATTTCGGCACCGGCTTCTCCAGTCTCAGCTATCTCGATTCGCTGCCCATCGACCTCGTGAAGATCGATCGCTCGTTCGTGCGCAACATCACCGAGGACGCCCGCCGCCTGAAACTCTTGCGCGGCACGGTCAACCTTTGCCGGGAACTCGGCCTGCAGATCATCGTCGAGGGCGTCGAGACCGAGGAACAGCTTGCACTAATCAACAAGTATGAGTGTGCCGATCTCATCCAGGGTTACGTCTTTGCGACGCCCACACCAAACGAGCGAATCATGCCGCTGATCGAAGCTCTCGGCAAAAAGCAGGCCGTGCGCCGTCGCAAGCACGTCGCCGTCGCCTGACACTTTCGCGCACCGCCACAATTCATCCATAATATCATATCGTTAGACGTTGGCGCGCCAAGTGGCTGCCGTGATTTTCCGCGCTTGGCGCGTGTCGCCGATGGCGACGCTGGCACGCTGCAAATATTAAGAATTAACCATAATATATAACTTATGATTTAAATTTCATTCAAATCCATTGAGTATGGCCAAAAGCTGAAGCATTAATAATCCGTTAACAATACGGATTAACACATATGGCTTATACAGGGGCGTTTGGGGACGGCTTTTCGGGGAAACTCATGGCGGCGCTCGACCACATCGAGTATCGCCGCATCGAAAGCGGCGAGGACATGGAGGATGTGGCTCGGATTCGCTATCAAGCATACAAGCTTGCCAACATACTGCCGCTCAGCGGCGCGCGGCTGGTAGACGAAGTGGATTTCGACAAGAACGCTTATATCTTCGGCGTGTATTTCGACGAGCGGCTGATCAGCACGGTCCGGATTCACCACGTGACGCCGGAGCATCGCGTCAGCTCGACTCGTGAAATGTTTCCGAACGAGATCGACGCCTTTCTGGATGCGGGCATGACGCTCATCGATCCGGTGCGCTTCGCGGCTGATCCGGAAATAATCGGCGAGATGCCGGCGCTGCCGTATCTGACGCTTAGAATTGCTTCGATGGCGGCGGACTACTTCGATGCGGATCGCGTCTTGCAGCTGGTGAGCCCGCAGCATGCGCCGTTCTACAAGCGGGTCTTCTATGCCGACACCGTCGTTCCCTCTCAGAAGAACGTGGGCAAGTACAACATCGAACTGACGCTGATGGCGACGCGCACCCGCGACGTGCGGCAAAGGCTCTACGGACGCTTTCCGTTTTTCGTCTCCGAGCCCTTCGAGCGGCGGCTGATGTTTGCACGCGGGGAGAACGCTGGTCACCCGCCTTTGACGATCCTCCCGACCGCGCGTTTTGCCGCCGACAGGGATCAGGCCGTCAGCAGGCGTGCCGTCTAGCGAAATTGATGCGGGTCGTGTACTGCAACGGCGTTCTTGTGCATTGCATTTTTCCACGCTTTATGTAACGGCTCGACCAAGGGATTTGCCTGTGGCGTCAATTGCGTGACGCCTGAAGGCATGGCCGAGTATATTCGATCTGCCGCCAATGGCGGATCGAACGCGATGGGGAGAGCTTGGAATGGCAGAACATCAAACCGGTCCGGTGGAGACGGGTGCTCCGATGGATTACCGGGAGCACGAGAAGACCTACGAGATGTTTCTCGCGGGTGCGAAATACGGGTCGCTTCTCATCGTGGCGCTGATGGTCGCCATGGCGGCTGGCTTTTTCGGCCATGCCGGTCTGCTTGGCGGTCTGCTTATTTTTATCGTTTTTTCTCTGATCGGCGCTTTCATATTGCGTTAACCGGCCTCGCCGGGCTCCCGACAGGTTTTCGATAGTTTAAGTCGCGCTGGCGTTTTGCTCGGCAGCGCGTGTTGTCTGGTGCATGGGAGGTGCATTTGAGCAATCTTGTTTTTGTATCAAAGGAGACGGTAGGGGATGAGACGCGCGTTGCCGCGTCCGTCGAGACCGTCAAGAAAATGCGAACGTTTGGACTGGAGGTCGTGGTCGAAGCCGGCGCCGGCCTTTCCTCGCGAATTCCCGATGGCGAATACGAAGCCGTGGGCGCCCGCATCGGTTCGGCCGCGGATGCGGCCAAGGCCGACGTCGTCTTGAAGGTTCGCCGCCCGACAGGCGCGGAGATTTCCGGCTACCGCAGCGGCGCGATCGTGATCGCGGTCATGGATCCCTACGGCCACGCCGAGGCGCTTGCCGAGATGGCGAAGGCCGGGCTCACCAGCTTCGCCATGGAACTGATGCCGCGCATCACCCGCGCGCAGTCGATGGACGTGCTCTCCAGCCAGGCGAACCTTGCCGGATATCAGGCCGTTGTCGAGGCGGCCGCGCTCTATGATCGCGCCATGCCGATGATGATGACGGCCGCGGGCACGGTTCCGGCCGCCAAGGTCTTCGTCATGGGCGCCGGCGTTGCCGGCCTCCAGGCGATCGCGACGGCGCGCCGCATGGGCGCTGCGGTTTCCGCAACCGATGTGCGTCCGGCGTCAAAGGAACAGGTCGCCTCGCTCGGCGGCAAGTTCATTGCCGTGGAGGACGACGAGTTCAAGGCGGCAGAAACCGCCGGTGGCTATGCCAAGGAAATGTCCAGGGAGTACCAGGCCAAGCAGGCGGCGCTCGTTGCCGAGCACATCGCCAAGCAGGACATCGTCATCACCACGGCTCTGATCCCGGGCCGCCCGGCGCCGCGCCTTGTTTCCCGCGAGATGCTGAAGTCGATGCGTCCGGGTTCGGTCGCCGTCGACCTTGCGGTCGAACGCGGTGGCAACATCGAGGGCGTCAAGGCCGGCAAGATCGCCGACGTGGACGGCGTCAAGGTTATCGGCTTCAGCAACATGGCCGGACGTGTGCCGGCCAGCGCTTCGCTGCTCTATGCCAAGAACCTCCTGACTTTCCTGGAGACGATGCTCAACAAGGAGACGAAGACGGTCGCTCCGAACCTCGAGGACGATCTCATCAAGGCGACGATGCTCACCCATGGCGGTGCCGTCGTTCACCCGAATTTCCTGGAAGTGCAGCAAGAGACTGCCAAGAAGGGAGCAAAGTGATGTCGCAGACAATGGACCAGGCACTCCAGCAGCTGAACGATGCCGTCAGGGCCGTTGCCTCTGCCGCCGCTCAGGCTCCCGAAGCCGCAAGCGCCGCCACCGGCGGCATGATCGATCCCTTTGTGTTCCAGCTTGCGATCTTCGTCCTGTCGATTTTCGTCGGCTACTACGTCGTCTGGTCGGTAACGCCGGCCCTTCACACCCCCTTGATGGCCGTCACCAACGCGATCTCCTCGGTGATCGTCGTCGGCGCGCTGCTTGCAGTCGGCATTTCCACGAGCGGGCTTGCGACCGGCTTCGGCTTCGTCGCGCTCGTTCTCGTTTCGGTGAACATCTTCGGCGGCTTCCTTGTCACCCAGCGCATGCTGGCGATGTACAAGAAGAAGGACAAGTGAGGCGACCATGCTGACCAATATTTCGGCCTTTCTCTATCTGGTCTCGGGCGTCCTCTTCATTTTGGCGCTCCGCGGCCTTTCGCATCCGGCAACCAGCCGCAAGGGCAATCTCTACGGCATGGTCGGCATGGGTATCGCGATCGCGACCACCCTGATGCTGGCGACGCCCTCTTTCGGCGGTCTCGTGTTGATCGTACTCGGTCTGGCGATCGGTGGCGGCGCCGGCGCCTATATTGCGCGCGTCATTCCGATGACCTCCATGCCGCAGCTGGTGGCGGGCTTCCACTCGCTGGTCGGTCTGGCTGCCGTGTTGGTGGCGGCGGCGGCACTCTATACGCCATCGTCCTTCGGCATCGGCCAAATCGGCTCGATCCACCACGAAGCGCGCGTCGAGATGGCGCTCGGCGTTGCGATCGGCGCGCTCACCTTCACGGGCTCGATCATCGCCTTCCTGAAGCTTGACGGCCGCATGTCCGGCAAGCCGATCATGCTGCCCTTCCGGCACTTCATCAACGCCGCGATCCTTGCCCTCATCGTCCTCTTCATCGTGGGCCTCGGCATCAGCGAAAGCCACTTCGACTTCTGGGCGATCGTCGCCCTGTCGCTGGCGCTGGGCGTGCTCCTGATCGTCCCGATCGGCGGCGCCGACATGCCGGTGGTCGTGTCGATGCTGAATTCCTACTCGGGATGGGCGGCGGCCGGCATCGGCTTCACGCTCGGCAACCTCGCGCTGATCATCACCGGCGCGCTCGTTGGTTCTTCGGGTGCGATCCTGTCCTACATCATGTGCAAGGGCATGAACCGCTCCTTCATCTCGGTCATTCTCGGTGGCTTCGGTGGCGACACCACAAGTGCCGCGGCCGAAGACATCGACCGCACCGTGAAGCTCGGCTCCGCCGAGGATGCGGCCTACCTCATGGCCAATGCCTCCAAGGTCATCATCGTTCCGGGCTACGGCATGGCGGTAGCGCAGGCGCAGCATGCTCTGCGCGAGCTTGCCGACAATCTCAAGAAGAATGGCGTCGAGGTGAAATACGCGATCCATCCGGTCGCGGGCCGCATGCCGGGACACATGAACGTGCTGTTGGCCGAAGCGAACGTCCCCTATGACGAGGTGTTCGAATTGGAGGACATCAACTCGGAGTTCGCCCAGGCCGACGTCGCCTACGTCATCGGCGCCAACGACGTCACCAACCCGGCGGCGCGCGACGACAAGACCTCGCCGATCTACGGCATGCCGATCCTCGACGTCGACAAGGCCAAGACCTGTCTCTTCATCAAGCGTTCGCTCGGCTCCGGCTACGCCGGCATCGACAACACGCTGTTCTACAAGGACGGCACAATGATGCTGCTCGGCGACGCCAAGAAGATGACCGAGGAAATCAACAAGGCGATGGCCCACTGAGGCCATCGCTTGAATTTGCGCGGTGGAGTGGTAATATCTGTAGTCGAGGGAGGTGAGACGACCTTCGTTCCGGTGGAGACCGGGCTTGCGCCCGATCTCCTTCTCTTAGCGGCTAATCGTTAGTGTCCAGCGGCAACCGAACAACCTAACGACAACCGTAAGCCGGATCTTCAATCGTCTCACCTCCTTTCGCTGCCGGATCATTGCAACCCGGCGACCTATTTCTTTCGTATAAATTGTATTTTTGCAAGTTGCGCGGCCGCTGTCGGCTGTTTCGCGGAAATGTCTGCGCGGTCAGTCCCGCTCCATGGTGTGGCGGGGTGCGGTCAGAACCCATTGCAAGCCTTCCGACCGGAATTCGATGTCCACGCTGCCGCTGAAGGCTGCCGCTGCGTGCGTTCTGATCACCGTCGTGCCGAAGCCGGCATGCGTCGGCTCGCTGACCGACGGACCGTTGAACTCTTTCCAGGTCATGCGCAGCAACGAACCGTTCTCGCCGGGGATATCCGCCCAGCTGATCTCGATCCTGCCGCCGAGCACGGAGAGCGCGCCGTATTTGACCGAATTGGTCGCCAGTTCATGGAGCGCGAGACCAAGGTTCTGCACGGCTTCCGGCTTCAGCAGGAAGTCCGTACCGCGTACGTCGAGCTGCTGCGGCGCCTGCAGGAATGTCGCCAGATGAATGTCGATGAGGCGCCGAAGCGAGACGCCGGACCATTGCTCGCTGGTCAGAACCTCGATCGAGCGCGCGAGCCCCTCGAGACGATCCGAAACGGCGCGCTGGAACGCATCGATGCTGTCCGTCTGCTTGGCAAGCTGCCGCATCATCGCCTGTGCCAGCGCCAGCAGGTTCTTGGTCCGGTGCACCAGTTCGTGCATGACGAAATGCAGCCGGTCTTCGGTCTGGCTGCGGTCGAAAGAGGCGTTGGAAAGCGCGACGGCCACCTGGTTCGCCTCGATCACGCTCGTCTCGATCGGCGATACGATGTCGCCGCGTCCCATGCGGTCGGCCATCTTGGCGATGTTGCGGATCGTGCCGCGAACCTGGCGCGCGACGACATAGACCGCGATGAGCGCGATCGACAGCAGCGCGATGCCGCCAATGATCAGAAAGCGCCAAGTGCTGGTGATCGACGACTGGGCAGACGCAATGGGTCCCCAGACGGCGATCTTCCATGACCATCCGGGTATCTGTGCGTAGCCGAGCAGATTGCGCGGCAGCACGGCCCGTCCCTGGATCGAGCCGCTCGTCGCGGTCATGTCGGGCAGCAGGTCCGGAAAAAAGGCGCTCGCGGGCGCCAGATTGGCAGGGCCACTCGCCACGACGACATGGCCGGAACTGTCGAGCACGGCGGCGGACCAGCCGGGCGGCAGCCCGTCGACGGAGACAAGCTGTGCGAGCTCCTTGGCGTTCTGGGTGGCGATGAGGGCGGCGCCGGGGGCTGTCGGGGGAAGCGGCATGGTGACGTTGAACACGGGCTCGCCGCTGGTGGCGCCGATGAAAACGTCTGACACCTCGGTCTTTTGGGAATTCAAGGCGCTCCAGAGCGCCGGCAGGTTGGACATGCGCTGTAGAGGCGTTCCATAGGGGCGGCGGGTGTTGAGAAACTGACGTCCTTCCGCGTCGACCAGGATGACGTAGAGCGCCTCGGAGGCAAGCGCCGAAGTGGTACGTTCGTGAAAGGCTGAGAAATCGGACTTTTCGAGTTCCGGCGACGTCGAGAGAATCCTCAACGTCGTCGCCATGTCCTGCAATTGGCGGTCTATGCCGCGGGCGAGCACCTGCGCGTCTTGAACGGTGTCGCGCCTGAGCGCACTGCGCTCATTGTCCTCGAGTTGCAGGAGGAGCAGCGCGACGAAGGCGAGGATCGGCAGCGCGATGGCAAGCACGATCGCCAGAAGGTAGGCGCCGATCGGTGCCCGCGGAAAAATGCGCACGCTCTTCATGCGCAGAATCTGAGGCAGAAATGGCCCTGGACGCCCGCGAAGAACGCCGTCATGTCGAACCCCTCCGCGACCCTTACAGCACAGCCCGTCGTTCATGACGCGCTAGGAACGCTGTAGCATTTTGAGATTGCGCATTATCCCTTTTCGGCTCAATTCCCGCCTAAAGGGTCATGCGCTGTTTAATAGCACGCTCTCCAATTTCATATATTAGATAATGATAATATACGTGACAACAGGTGAAAGGCCGCCGTCCGGCGCTGTCGGCTATGCTCCGAAACGGGACAGGCGGAACGGGGAGAGGAGGGGCTGCTCCATGCCGAGGATCTCGTCGGCGGCGAGCCGTCCGACGAGTGGCGCGAGCGTGATGCCCGAATGCAGGACGGCCACATAGACCCCCTCCGCGCCATCGACGCCGCCGATGATCGGAAAGCCGTCCTTCGGCGTCGGCCGGTAACCGACGGTATGGAAATCCAGTTCCAGATCGTCCGCGTCCTTGAGCATCGCCTTGACCTTGGCGAACAGGCGGGCGGCAGCCTTGCGAGGTTCCGCGCCCGGATCGCCGCCGCCAAAATCGCTGCCGGCGATGATGCGACCTTCGCTCGTCTGCCGCATATGTAGCTCGGGCGCCAACACCAGACCTTTGAGGACCGGCCGATATCGGCCGGAGTGGACGATGAGACCAGGCGGCGCCTCCACTGGCAAATTGATGCCGGCCGAGGCTGCGAGCGCGACCGTGCCGAAGCCGGCGGCAAGAACGACACGGTCGGCCTGCAGCATGCCATCGGCCGTGTTCACACCCACGACGCGCTCGCCGTCTCTTGCGAGCTTGAGGGCATTCACGTTCGGATGAAATCTGACGCCTCGGCGCACGGCATCCGCGAGGAGGAGATGGGTAGTGGCGACAGGTTCCGCGGCACCCTCTTCGGCGACGTGAAGCGCGCTCTCGGGAAGTTCCGAGAGCCCCGGCTCCAATCGGGCGGCCTTGTCGCGGTCGACCTTGCGAATGCCATATCCCCAGCCGGCGTGCTCGGTGGCATAGGCTTCGAGTTCCTTGGGCGGCAGGTCCCAGCAGAGACCGCCGCACCACTTGAGCGGGATGCCGTCGACCGCCTCGGCAAGGCGTCTCCACTCTTTCATCGAATGTATGCGAAAGCGGAAATAGGGCTCGGGATTGCCCCAGCTCGCATTGATCCACGCAAAGGAATTCGGCGTCGCCTCGCCGCCGGCCCTGGCGGCCACAATAGTAACCGATGCGCCTCGCCGGACGAGATGCCAGGCGATCGATGCGCCGATGATGCCGGCGCCGACGACTATGACGTGCTGAGTGTTGGCCATGCTGCTCCCACATATACCCGCGCCCGCGTCTCCCGCTCGACGAACGAGCGGCGGACGCGTCAACGGTTTAGAACGGCCGCATGGTTCTCTTCATCGAGAAATCACGCCGCACGCGCTGTTGTCTGGGGTACGCAACCAGAGGCGCCGCCCGCCGCAAGGCAGACGGCAGCTTTCGATCAGGTGCCGCGTACCCGTGCCAGGCCATCCCTGGCCGGCTGGTACTTGGGATCGAGATTGACTGCGTGCTGATAGGAACGCGCCGCCTTGTCCTTGTCGCCGCGACGCTCGTAGACCAGCGCCTGGTTTGCCCAGGATTCGGCATTGTTGCCGTCGAGTTCGATGGCGTGGTTGAAGTCGGCGAAGGCGTTGTCGTCGTCGTTCAACGCGAAATAGGAAATGCCGCGGCCGTCGTAGGGCTCGGGCGAATTCGGCGACAGCGAGATCGCCTTGGAGAAGTCCTCAATGGCCTTGTCCTGCTGTTTGCGCTTCTGGTAGATCAGGCCGCGATTGTGATAGGCGCGCCCGTCGGTGGTGCCGAGATCGATGGCCTTCGAGAAATCCCTGAACGCGTCGTCGTCACGGCCGGCCTGGCGGTAGATATTGCCGCGACCGATATAGGCGACATCGTAGCTGGAGTTGATCTGCAGCGCGGTGTTGTAGTCGGCGACCGCCTCGGGCTGCTTGCCCATGTTGCGCAGGACCAGCGCGCGGTTGGCGTAGGCCTGATAGAATTTCGGGTTGATCTGGATGGCCTGATTGAAATCGGCAAGCGCCTTGTTGAACTCGCCGGCGCGACCATAGGCCGAGCCACGGACGTTGTAACCCTCGGGATCCTGCGGATTTGAGTTGATGACCGACGTCAGCGAGGCGATGTTTTCCTGCGACCCCTGCGCCTTGTCGATGCGGATCACGTTCTCGGAAGAATCGGTCTGGCAGCCCGCGAGGCCGAAAGCCGCGGCAAGCGCCAAGCCGGCCAGCGTTGCCCTGTATGTCCTAGCATTGCCCGAAAATCGGTTCGACGAGCGGGATTGTTTCAACGTTTTGGTTGCCATGCCCGGCGTGCTCTCCCCATGCGTACATCGGCCCTGCCGATGCCTACCTCTCAGAGACAAAATAAAAAAGGCGGCGGCGAACGACTCGCCCCCGCCAGACATACATCTGAAAACGTCGAAATAACGACGATTAACGTGCAACCACGCCTTCGCGCTGAGCGCGCTTGCGAGCGAGCTTGCGAACGCGGCGAACAGCTTCGGCCTTTTCGCGAGCGCGCTTCTGCGAGGGCTTCTCGTAGAAGTCGCGCATCTTCATTTCGCGGAAAATACCCTCGCGCTGCATCTTCTTCTTGAGAGCGCGGAGAGCTTGGTCGACATTGTTATCGCGGACAAGTACCTGCACGTGAAATCCCGTTCCTTTGGTTTTGCTGACCCTGCGGAAATCACCTTTCCGGGGCAAAGTAATGACGTTCGCTCGGCACGTCACCTTGCGATTGGTGTGGCGGAATATCAGATCACTTTGTCAAAGTCTAGCGGGGTCGCCGGGTTTGCGGCAAAAATTCCCGTTTTTGCGGGCCGTGACACCCGCCGCTGGCCGGTTTGACGGATCAAGGACACCTCAATGCGTGTCCTTCGCGCCGTCGTCATGTTCAGCCGTGACCGCCTTGGCTGCCTTGTCCTGCAAAGTCGGCTGGCGCAGGATGGGGCCGATCTCGTCGAGCGTATAGGAGGCGAGGAAATCTCGTCTGAGATAGAGCGCCTTCACCTCCTCGGTGGTAAAGGCGCGCAGTTGTGCCTGATCCTGCGGCGCGCCGCCGCCGGCATTCCACGCCGATTCCCAGATCATCGCGAGATAGCGGATGCCGAGGGCCATCACGCCGGCCGTCTCGGTGCCGACGGCATGCCACAGAGCGACGCGCGTCGCCTGCGCTTTGGTGCCGCGCGCGCCGACGTTCTCGTAGGCGTCGATGATCGTCATGGGCGGCAGGATCTTGGCGACGTCGTCCATCAGCCGGATGCAGGCCAGCGCGGCTTTCGAACCCTCCTTGACCAGCGCCAGGCCGTGGCCACCGGCCGGCAACGCGGTTCGAAGCGCGGGGATCAGTGCGCCCTGTCCGGCCATGACGTCAAGCATATCGCTTTCGAAGGCGGAATGGACGCCTTCGCCGTAGCGTACCTTTTCACCGGTTTTTTCGTCAGTGACCAGGTGTGACGGATCGCCGTCGGCAAATGCCGAGCCGTGCAGCGGCTGGGAGCCGTCGCCGATGTAGTGCGCAAGGATGCCGGCGGCGGTAACGAAGCTTTTGATATCGCCGGCGCGGACAAACTTGACCATTTCCTCAAAGATCTGCCAGACGCGGAAGGGGAGGAGGCCTTGGTTGAGGGGATCCCGTGCGCGCCGCTCTTCCTTCTTGTCGCCTTCAGCCCGCGCCTTGTCGGCAAGGTCCTTGTAATAGCGCTGCCAGGCGGCGACCGTCAGGTAGGTCTTCGGCCGTTTGAGGGCGAGTTGGCGCAGTGTCTTGCCGCCATAGGGCGTGTCGATATCGGCATAGTGGTTCGGATGTTCGGGTCCGTCGCGAACCTGGGTGTCGCGTCCGCCCGGCGCCTTGATCGACTGCTTCCAGACGTCATCGGGAACATCGGCAAGCCTTGCCGAGGCGGCTTTGGCTTCCTTCGTGGAAAAGCCCTTCTTCGCCAGGGTGGCAAGGTCGAAGCTCAGGAGATCGGCGTTGGCCTCGAGCAGGGTCTTCAGGGGACCCGCAGGAAGCTGGCTGATCGCAAGCGTTGCGATGCTGTAGTGGCCTTCGCGGCCCCAATAGCCAGAAACGCCGCGGTCCTGGTCGGTCACCAGCTCCACATCCAGGAGCTTGCAGACGTTGCTGAGGCTGGTGGCGACGGCGAAGTTCGAGCGCTTGCCGCCGACGTCGAACACCTGACCGCCCCATTCGATGGCGAGGGGACGTAGATTGCGGCCGAGAATGTCGGCCGGCGGCTTGTCCTTTTCGTCCTTCGTCAGGTCGAGATGCCAGATGGCGCCCGAATCGCCGTGGCGCGTATGCGCGCCGTCGCCCGCCGGCGCGATCAGGAAGTCGCCGACGTAGTCGTAACCGCCGACGGATCGGTAGCGGTAGAACATCGCCTTGATCGTTCCGGAAAGCAGGCCCGAGGCGGCGCCATAGGCGACGACCGGCCAGTCGATCAGTTTCAGGGTCAGGTTCTGCTCGTAGAAATCGGCAATCGGCTGCAATGGCGGCAGGCCGTAGATGTTGCTGGTCCAGTCATTGACGTCGTCGAGCCGGACCAGGCCGACATCCAGCGTCACATAGGATTGGTGCGCGGTGAAACCGGGATAGACGGTGTTGAAGGGCAGGCGTGTCAGCTGGCGTTCGGTGCTCCAGCCGATATCGACCGCGCCTTCGCGCATTTGGCTGCGGATCTCCGTCCCGGGCTCGCCGCAGGCATGGCGGGCGGTAAGCGCGTAGACGGTGTTGCCATCCGTCACCAGGCATCCGGCCGTCGCGGTATGAACCTGTCCCTGGGTCTCGACGGTAATCGGAAGCCCGCCGCCGAGCTTGGTATGCGGCCTTATCTTGGTCGTAAGCATGTCCTCGTTGCCGCCGGCAACCTCGTCCACTTCCACGACGCAAACGGGCACGGCTTTGCCGTCGGGCATATAGAGCGTTTTCGGTACGATCTGCGTCGGCTTGTCCCTGAAGTCCTCCAGGGTTTCCCAGCGGCGAACGAAGACGAGAACGCAGGGCCAGGAATATTCGCGGACTTCCGAGTTGGCGAGCGTTCTGGGCGTCGTCGACGGTTTCTTGGCAAGTGTGCGGTCCTGCCCGGATTCCTGCGGTCTTTTCTCGTCCCGGCGGATCAGATAGAGCCCGATCGCGGTGCCGACGACATTGTCCTTGCTCATGAGATGGTAGTGATAGAGGTCGCGCGCCTCGAGCAGTTCCTTCACCGACAGGCTGCTGAAATTGTATTCGCTTTCGATGATGCTCACCATGACATCGTCTCCCGCAGCAGAATGATCGCCAGCTTTAGGGCGCATACTAGCATGGCTATGTGAAAGTTGTAGCCTTCAACCATTTGCGCGCATGGGAGGTAAGGCTGGCGATCCCGGCGGATGCTCGCCGCATCCTCGGGACAAGCGGGGCGGACTTCTTTTCCGCCTGTGCCCGCCGTGTCAAAAGAGGATGCCGATTGCGTCGCAAAAGAACCGTTGTCTCGGGCCGGGATTTGCGATTTGTATGCGGCGATTGAAAGGGCTCTTCCTTAAAGGAGTAGAGGGCGAATGCGTAGATACTCGGTTTTTGCCGTGGCACGAGAGGCCATGCGTGGCCACAAGGGTTGGCAGGCCCAATGGACTTCGCCCGAGCCGCGCCAAGAATATGATGTCATCATCATCGGCGCCGGCGGACATGGATTGGGTGCTGCCTACTATCTCGCCAAGGAACACGGCATCACCAATGTCGCCGTCATCGAGAAGGGCTGGCTCGGCGGAGGCAATACCGGCCGCAACACCACCATCATCCGCTCGAACTATCTCTATGAAGAGAGCATGCACATCTACGAGCATTCGATGAAGCTCTGGGAGGGGCTTTCTCAGGATCTCAATTATAACGTCATGTACTCGCCGCGCGGCGTCATGATGCTCTCGCACAACATTCACGACCAGCAGTCGTTCAAGCGGCATATCCATGCCAATCGCCTGTACGGCATCGACAACGAATGGCTGACGCCGGAACAGGCCAAGGCCTATTGTCCGCCGCTCGATATTTCCCAGAGCGCCCGCTACCCGATCAACGGGGCGGCGTTGCAGCGCAGAGGCGGCACCGCGCGCCATGATGCGGTTGCCTGGGGCTATGCCCGCGCCGCTTCCGATCGCGGCGTCCATATCATCCAGAATTGCGAAGTGACCGGCATTCGCCGCGGGCCGGACGGACGCGTTGCCGGCGTCGAGACCAGCCGCGGCTTCATCGGCGCCAAGAAGATCGGCGTTTCGGCGGCAGGCCACACCACGACCGTGATGAAGATGGCGGACGTGCGCGTGCCCTTGCAGTCGAGCCCGCTGCAGGCGCTGGTTTCGGAACCGCTGAAGCCGATTTTCCCTTGCGTGGTGATGTCGAACACGGTCCACGCCTATATTTCGCAGTCGGACAAGGGTGAACTTGTCATCGGGGCCGGCACCGACCAGTACAATTCCTACAGCCAGACCGGCGGCCTGCAGATCATCACCCATACGCTCGATGCGATCTGCGAGCTTTTCCCGATGTTCCGTCGCGTCAAGATGATGCGCTCCTGGGGTGGCATCGTCGACAACACGCCGGACCGTTCGGCAATCCAGTCGAAGACGCCGGTGCCGGGGCTTTACGTCAACTGCGGCTGGGGCACGGGCGGCTTCAAGGCGACGCCGGGTTCGGCGAACCTCTTCGCGCATCTCATCGCCCGCGACGAGCCGCACAAGTTCAATGCCGGCCTGACGCTCGACCGTTTCCGGACGGGGCGCCTCATCGACGAGGCGGCCGCGGCCGCCGTCGCGCACTGACACGAGGTTTCCATGCTACTCATCCATTGCCCCTATTGTCAGGAAGAGCGCTCCGAGCTCGAATTCCGCAACGCCGGCGACGCCCATATCGCCCGCCCGTCGGACATTGCCGCGATCTCCGACGAGCAGTTCGAGGAATTCTTCTTCCTGCGCGACAATCCGAAGGGCCTGATCTTCGAGCGCTGGCGGCACATTCATGGCTGCGGCCGCTTCTTCAATGCCGCCCGCGACACCGTGAGCGACAGGTTCATCACCACCTACAAGGCCGGGGAGCCGAAGCCGGATCTTCATCCTCAGCCTGCGACGAGCGCCACCGTCGAGACCTATGAAGCGACCGAAGGAGATGCCCGATGAGCGGCGCCAACCGTATAGCCGGCAAGGGCCGCCTCACGCCTGCGAGGACCGCGCGCTTCACCTTCGACGGCAAGCGCTACACCGCGCTCGAGGGCGACACCGTTGCCTCGGCGCTGCTGGCGAACGGCGTCCATCTCGTCGGCCGTTCCTTCAAGTATCACCGCCCGCGCGGCATCCTGTCGGCGGGAGCGGAAGAGCCGAACGCGTTGCTCGATATTTCGCGTGACGCCTCGCGCAAGCAGCCGAACGTGCGCGCCAGTGTCCAGGAAGTCTTCGACGGCATGATCGCGAGCTCGCAGAACCGCTGGCCGAACCTCGCCTTCGACGTCGGCGGCGTCAACAACTGGATGTCGCCGTTCTTCGCCGCCGGCTTCTACTACAAGACCTTCATGTGGCCGAAGAGCGCATGGAAGCATATCTACGAGCCCTTCATCCGCCGCGCCGCCGGTCTCGGCGTCGCGCCCACCGAACCGGATCCGGATCACTATGCCGGCCGCTATGCCCATTGCGACGTGATGGTCGTCGGTGCCGGCGTTGCCGGCCTCTCGGCAGCGCTTGCCGCCGCCGAAACGGGCGCGAAGGTCATCCTTTGCGACGAACAGCCGGAGGTCGGCGGCGCGCTGCGCTTCGACGCCGGGACGAGCGTTGACGGGAAAGAGGGCTATGTCTGGGCGCAGGATGCTGTGGCCAAGCTCAAGGCGATGCCGAATGTCCAGGTGCTGACCCGCACCACCGCCTTCGGCTATTACAACCACAATTTCATCGGCCTTGCCGAGCGGGTGACCGACCATCTGGCAAAGCCCGGCCGCGACCTGCCGCGCGAACGGCTCTGGCAGGTGCGCGCCCGGCGCGTCATCCTCGCCACCGGCGCCATCGAGCGCCACATGGTGTTTCCGAACAACGACCGTCCCGGCATTATGCTTGCGTCTGCGGCGCGCACCTATCTCAATCACTACGGCGTCGCCGTCGGTGCGAAGATCGGCGTCTATGCGGCGCATGATTCCGCCTATGAGGCCGCGTTCGACCTGAAGCGCGCGGGCGTCACCGTGGCCGCCATCGTCGATTGCCGGCCGCGACCGGGCGAAGCTGTGATGGCGCAGGCGCGCAGCCTCGGCATCGAGGTTCTCGCCGGTCACTCGGTCATCGACACCGCCGGCAAGCTGCGCGTTTCATCGATGACCGTGGCGCGCAACGGCAGCAAGGCAAGCCGAAAGATGGCGATCGACGCATTGCTCGTTTCGGGCGGCTGGACGCCTTCGGTGCATCTTTTCTCGCAGTCGCGCGGCAAGCTGCAATTCGATACGGAGAACCAGCGCTTCCTGCCCGGCACCTATGTCCAGGACTGCGTTTCCGTCGGCGCCTGCAACGGCACGGACGAGCTGCAGGCGGCGATCGACGAATCGCTTGGCGCCGGCGAGCGTATGGCGCGCGAGGCGGGGGCTATGGGCGGCGAGACGATCGCGCTTGCCGGCAAGACGGCGTTCGAATGGTCCGGCGGCATGATCGGCAGCGCCGAAGGTGCGGGGCCCGAAACCAACGCGAAGGCCTTCGTCGATTTCCAGCACGATGTCTGCGCCAAGGATATCCGCCTTGCCGTGCGCGAAGGCATGCACTCGATCGAGCACATCAAGCGCTTCACCACCAACGGCATGGCCTCCGATCAGGGCAAGTTGTCGAACATGCACGGCCTTGCGATCGCCGCTGAAATGCTCGGCCGCGAGATCCCGCAGGTCGGGCTCACGACTTTCCGCGCACCCTATACGCCGGTCACCTACGGCACGCTCATCAACCATTCGCGCGGCGATCATTTCGATCCGGCGCGCAAGACTGCGATGCACGGCTGGGAAGAGGCGCACGGCGCCGCCTTCGAAGACGTCGGCAACTGGAAGCGCGCCTGGTTCTATCCGAGATCCGGCGAGACCATGCATCAGGCGGTCGATCGGGAATGCGCGACCGTGCGCAAGGTCGGCGGCGTCTTCGATGCCTCGACGCTCGGCAAGATCGAGGTGGTGGGTCCGGATGCGGCCGAATTCCTCAATCTCATCTACACCAACGCCTGGGACACGCTGAAGCCCGGCCGCTGCCGTTACGGCATCATGCTGCGCGAGGACGGTTTCGTTTATGACGACGGCGTCGTCGGTCGCCTTGCCGACGATCGTTTCCACGTGACGACCACGACCGGCGGCGCGCCGCGCGTGTTGCACCACATGGAGGACTATCTGCAGACCGAGTTCCCGCATCTCAAGGTGTGGTTGACCTCGGTCACCGAGCAATGGTCCGTCATTGCGGTGCAGGGACCGAAGGCGCGCGAGATCATCGAGCCGCTCGTCGAGGGGATCGATCTGTCCAACGAGGCTTTCCCGCACATGAGCGTTGCCGAAGGCAAGGTCTGCGGCGTGCCGGCGCGGCTTTTCCGCGTCTCCTTCACCGGCGAACTCGGCTACGAAATCAACGTCCCGGCCGACTACGGCCAGGCGGTTTGGGAAGCTGTCTGGGCACGTGCCGAACCGATAGGCGCCTGCGCCTACGGCACCGAGACCATGCATATTCTGCGCGCCGAAAAGGGCTACATCATCGTCGGCCAGGACACCGACGGAACGGTAACGCCCGATGATGCCGGACTTTCCTGGGCCGTCTCCAAGAAGAAGGCGGATTTCGTCGGTATTCGCGGCCTGAAGCGCCCGGATCTCATGAAGGAAGGCCGCAAGCAGCTCGTCGGCCTGATCACCAAGGACCCGAAGACGGTGCTGGAAGAGGGGGCGCAGATCGTCGCCGACCCCAACGAGCCGAAGCCGATGACCATGCTCGGGCACGTCACCTCCTCCTACTGGTCGGAAAATCTCGGGCGGTCGATTGCCTTTGCGCTGGTCGCCGGCGGCCGCGAGCGGATGGGCAGGACGCTCTACGTGCCCATGCCCGACAAGACGATCGCCGTCGAAGTGACGGACATGGTGTTCTTTGACAAGGAAGGAGGCCGGATCAATGGCTGATCAGGCTCATCGCACATTACCGCTCACCGGCCGCTATGGCGGTTCCGCCGCGGTCCGGTTGACCCCCGCCGCGCCCGCAAGCCGGATTTCGCTGCGCGCGCCGACGGAGTCCCTAGCCGCGCTTACGACCGCGCTCGGCGTCAAAATCCCCGTCAAGCCGAAGACCTCGGCCAAATCAGGCAAGCGCCACGCCCTCTGGCTCGGTCCCGACGAATGGCTGCTGATCGACGAGACCGAAGCCGACCTGATGGCCGCCGCTGCCACCGCATCCGCGCTTCACTCGGCCGTTGACGTCTCGCATCGCAATACCGCGATCATCGTTTCGGGACCGGGCGCCGAGGCGACGCTCAGCGCCGGCTGCCCCCAGGACCTGTCGCTTGGCGCCTTCCCGGTCGGCGCCGCTTCGCGCACGCTCTTCGGCAAGGCGGAAGTCGTGCTGCTGCGCACCGACGCGGAAACCTTCCGCGTCGAAGTGTGGCGCTCGTTCTCGAACTACGTCTTCGGTCTTCTGGCCGAGGGGGCTGGGGACGCAGCGCTCTGATTTGCTAGCCCCCGGACAAGCCTGTCCACCTTATCCAGCGGCCGTGAAAGTCGGCGCGGCCGATCTGGTGTTTCTTCCCCGGCGGCCAGAGTTGAAGCGCCAAGGCCGCACCGTCGCGTTGGCCGTCGGCCTCCATGGAAAGGCGCGCGAGCGGCGCGTCCGGCGTGCTGCGGGCGCCGGCAGATGCGATCATCGCGTCGCCTGCCGCCTGTGACGATTCCGGCAGATATTGCCAGGCAATCGAATGGTAAATGACGTGCACCGCACCGGGTCGGACCTGATCGAGGCGTGACTGTAGCCAGTCGACAGCGTCACAGCGCTCCACCCGATGCGTGGACGCGGCGGCGATATCGAGCGCGCTTTCGGTGCGCTGGAGGCGATCCGGCTGGTCAGCCCAGATATAGGACATCAACCTTAGACGGTCGTCGTCAGCCTCTGGATCGAGCGGATTGAGATCGCAGGCGGCGCGTTCGGCGATTTCGATCTGCGCACCGGGGAGAGCAGGTCCCTCCCACTCGGGGCTCAATGTCACCGAAGACGGGCCACCCCAATAGAAGTCCCCGAGCCGGTAGGCGTAACGGTCCCAAATCAGGTTGAGACCGGCGCTCGCGCCAATTTCTGAAAGAACGAGCGGCCTTCCGGTCAGTTTCGCGATCGTGAGAAAGCCGGGCAAAAGCGCGGCGGAGCGGCGCACCTCGTTGGTCTGGGGTGGAGATTTCAACTGCTCGATGATGAAGGTACGGTGTCTGTGCAGCGCCTCCTCCACTGCGGCCCACAGCACGTCGGGATCGATGGCGTTCGGCGGATACGCACGAGCAAGTTCGGGCGCCGCCCCGGAGCGGACGAGCCCGTGAAGCGCTCCCGCGAAGCGCAGTGCCAGAGCATCGCCGTCACTGCCGGGATTGCCCGGCCAGGAAAGGATGTGCTTTCCCGCTTCGGTTACGTCCGTCAGGCGCTCGGCGGCGAGGCTGCACACCAGCGCGGTGAACGGCGAGCCCAGTTCGGCGCAGGAGACCGATTGTCTTGCGAAGGCACGACGGATACTCTCCTCCGCAGTCATCCTATACCCCTTCCGGCCTATCCTTCGGGTCGAATTGTGAAATCGTCGTCCAGGTCGCGGTGAGCGCCGGTTTGCGCTCGCCTTCGATCTCGATGGTGACGTCGTAGGTGAGCATGACCATGCCGGCGCCGCGGAAGCGGCAGTGGGTGAGAACGAAATGGCCGCGAATGCGCCGGTCGACCCTGACGGGGGAAATGAAGCGGACGTTGTCGAAGCCGTAGTTGATGCCGAGCGTCTGCTCGCGGATCTTCGGCAGGCAGTTGTAGTTCATCGTCGATAGCAGCGAGAGCGTCAGGAACCCGTGGGCGATCGTTCCGCCGAAGGGGCTTTCGGCCTTGGCGCGCTCCGGATCGACGTGGATGTACTGTCGGTCGTCAGTGGCCTCGGCAAAACCGTCGATCATCTTCTGGTCGACCGTGATCCAGTCGGAGAGGCCCGCTTCCGTGCCCACGACCCCTGGAACGTCGACAAGTGATATCTCTCTGACCATTATCTCTCCGTTCGCCGACCGGCCCTATCGCATCCATTATCTCCATGCCGGACGATCCTGCAATTCTTTGTTTTTG
Source organism: Rhizobium sp. RAF56 (assembly GCF_052113965.1). NCBI lineage: Bacteria > Pseudomonadati > Pseudomonadota > Alphaproteobacteria > Hyphomicrobiales > Rhizobiaceae > Rhizobium > Rhizobium sp. RAF56. The sequence continues at coordinate 36,792 of NZ_JBFRDU010000004.1, read as the reverse complement.
CGGAGCGTTTTATTCCGGGGACACGGCTTGCCGGCGGGCGCGCCCATCCCCGCGACGATGGCGAAGTTGGGTTTCGATCGTGCTCTCAATCTTCGAGGAGAAACCTGACGGTGCGGCCGGAAACCGCGATCGTTTCTTGATATCGTTCCTCCGCCCCCGGCGAAAGCTCGGTCCAGCCGAGCCGGAACGAGCGGGGCAATGCAAAGGTGCGAGTGGCAGGGGCGCGATTGAAGAGGACGGCTAGACGGGCGCGGCGGCGCGTCGCGAAGTCGGTCGTGGACAGCAGCATGGTCAGGGTCTTCAAGGACGGCGTCTGCCATTCGGCGACCTCCATCGCCGTGCCGGCCTGCGACAGCCATTCGACATCGCCGCTGCCGGTGAAGAAGGCGGTTTGGCCAAAGACGGAAAAGCGGCGGCGCAGGCTCGCGAGGAATGCCGTGTGCTCGATGAGCTGTTCGTCGAGTTGCGACCAGTCGAGCCAGGTGATCGCATTGTCCTGGCAGTAAGCGTTGTTGTTGCCCCGCTGCGTGCGCCCGCCTTCGTCGCCTGCCGTCAGCATGAGGGTGCCGCGCGTGGCAAACAGCGTCGAAAGCAGTGCCGCGACGTCGCTCTGGCGGCGCTCGAGCACGGCCGGATCCTCGGTCGCGCCCTCGACACCGTTGTTCCACGAATAGTTCTCGTTGTGGCCGTCGCGGTTTTCTTCGCCGTTGGCCTCGTTATGCTTGGCGGCATAGGAGACGAGATCCATCAGCGTGAAGCCGTCATGGGCGGCGAGGAAATTGACGGAACGCGTTTGACGCCGGCCATCGCGACCGAACGCGCCGGAGGAGCCGGAAAGGGCGGTCGCAAGATCGCCGGTCTTGTTGTCGTCGCCGCGCCAGTAGGCACGCATGTCGTCGCGGGCGCGATCGTTCCATTCGAGGAAGGGGGAGGGGAAGTTGCCGAGCTGGTAACCGCCGGGACCGATATCCCAGGGTTCGGCGATCATGATCCGGTCCGACAGGACATCGTCGGCAACGAGGGCGCGCAGCGTGCCGCCGTCGGCCTGGAAGCCGTGCGCGTCGCGCCCGATGATCGTCGCCAGATCGAAACGGAAGCCGTCGATGCCGGCCTGCAGCACGAAGTGGCGCAGGCTGTCTAGAATGAGCCGGCGGATAAAGGGTTGGTCGCAGGCGACGGTGTTGCCGGTGCCGGTATCGTTCACCAACTCGCCGGGACGGTCCGGCTGGTGACGGAAGAAGGATGGATTGTCGAGCCCGCGCAGCGACAGCGTGCTGCCGTGGCGGTCGCTTTCGCCGGTGTGGTTGAAGACCAGATCGAGAATGACGGCGATGCCTTCGGCGTGCAGCGCTTCCACCGTCTCCCGCAATTCCTTGACGCCGCCGGGCACCAGGCGCGGATCGAGCGCCATGAAGCCGACGGGATTGTAGCCCCAGCCGTTGGTGAGCCCGAGCGGCGGCAGGTGGCGTTCGTCGATCCAGGCGGTGATCGGCATCAGCTCGACCGCGTCGACGCCGATGCGTTTCAGATGCGCGATGACGGAAGGATGGGCAAGGGCCGCGACAGTGCCGCGCTTAGCCTTCGGAACATCGGGATGAAGAATGGTGAACGGCTTGACGGCGATCTCGTAGATGAGGCCGCCGGGTTTGAAGATCGATGCCCTCTCGGCCTCGGCGAGCTCGCTGATGGCGATCGCCTTCGGAACGAGGGCCTGGGTCTCCTCGCCGAAGATACCGAGCTTGCTGTCGTAGTGGAGGGGGCGGTCGAGCACCTTGGCATAGGGATCGATCAAGAGCTTCGAAGGATCGAACCATAAGCCGTTGTCGGGATCATACGGCCCATGCGCACGGTAGCCGTAGCGCGTTCCCTCGCCGATGCCCTTGACCGACAGGTGATGGACGCTGCCGTCGCGGATCATCGCAAGGCGGGCGGTCTCACTGTCACCGGCCGCGTCGAAAAGGCAAAGCTCTATCTTTTCGGCATGCTTCGACCAGACCGTAAAGTCGATGCCCTCGTCGGTGATCCTGGTGCCAAAGGCGCTGTCCGTGGAGTTTTGCGTCACTCTGGCACCCTGCTTTTTTGTGGGCCTGTTTGCCGCCAATCCGCCCTCCCGTGAGGGGAGGGTCGGCCCTCCGGCCGGGTGGGGCGATCGTCGACATAGAGCGTACGGCGAGCGTTACCCCCGCTCGCGGCGCCGCTGCGACCTCCTCAAGAGGTCAGGTAATCACGGTCGGAGCGTCGCGGCCCGTGCGGCCTCTGATATCGGCGATCGACTGGGCGGCGGTGATGAGATCCGCCAGCGCTTCCTGCGTCTCGATATTGTGCCGCGTCGGATCCGGCTCGTAGCGCTCGATATAGACGCGCAGCGTAGCGCCGGACGTGCCGGTGCCGGAGAGGCGGAACACCACGCGCGATCCGCCTTCGAAAAGAATGCGGATGCCCTGATGCCGGCTGACGGATTTGTCGACCGGGTCGTGATAGGCGAAATCGTCGGCCGCCGTCACGGTCAAGTCGCCGATCTTCGTGCCCGGCAGGCTAGGCAGTCGGGCGCGCAGCGCCCCGATCAGGCCGTTGGCGGCGTCGGTATCCACGCCCTCGTAGTCGTGCCGCGAATAATAGTTGCGCCCATAGGTCGCCCAATGCTGCGTGACGATGTCGGTGACGCTTTCGCCGCGCATGGCGAGGATGTTGAGCCAGAGAAGCACCGCCCAGAGGCCATCCTTTTCGCGGACATGGTTGGAGCCGGTGCCGGAGCTCTCTTCGCCGCAGATCGTCGCCATGCCGGCGTCCAGCAAATTGCCGAAGAACTTCCAGCCGGTCGGCGTTTCATACATGCCCACCCCTCGCTTTTCCGCGACGCGGTCGGCCGCGCCACTCGTCGGCATGGAACGCGCGATGCCGACGATGCCGCTCGAATAACCCGGGGCCAGGTTGGCGTTTGCAGCGAGGATCGCCAGGCTGTCCGACGGCGTCACATAGATGCCGCGGCCGATGATCAGGTTGCGGTCGCCGTCGCCGTCAGAGGCGGCGCCGAAATCCGGTGCGTCCTCGCCCATCATCTCGTCATAGAGCTCCTTGCAATGGACGAGGTTGGGATCGGGGTGATGGCCGCCGAAATCCGGGAGCGGCATGAAGTTGCGCACGGAACCGGTCGGCGCGCCGAGGCGGTTCTCGAATATTTCCTTGGCGTATGGGCCGGTGACGGCGCTCATCGCGTCGAAGCAGATGCGGAAGCCGAGGCTGACGAGGTTGCGGATGGCGCCGAAATCGAACAGCTCCTCCATCAGCGCCGCATAGTCTTCCACCGGGTCGATGACCGACACGATCATGCCCTCGACATCCTCGCGGCCGATGCGGTCGAGGTTGATGTCGGGGAAATCGGCGATCTTGTAAGCGTCGATCAGCTTGGTGCGGGCGTAGATCGCGTCGGTGATCTTTTCCGGCGCAGGGCCGCCGTTGCTGATGTTGTACTTGATGCCGAAGTCTTCGGTGGGGCCGCCGGGATTGTGGCTTGCCGACAGCACGATGCCGCCGAAGGCCTTGTATTTACGGATGACATGCGATGCGGCTGGCGTAGACAGGATGCCGCCCTTGCCGACCATGACCTTGCCGAAGCCGTTGGCGGCGGCCATCTTGATCGCCTTCTGGATGACTTCGCGATTGTAATAGCGCCCGTCGCCGCCAATCACGAGGCACTTGCCCTGGTAGCCGTCGAGCGAGTCGAAGATCGACTGGATGAAATTCTCGGCATAATTCTGCTGCTGGAACTCGGGCACCTTCTTGCGGAGCCCGGATGTACCCGGTTTCTGATCCTGATAGGGTGTCGTGGGAACCGTTTTGATCATCGGGTTACATGCCTTTCGAGACGAGACTGGAATAAAGGGCAGCGTAACGCTCGGCGCTCCTTCCCCAGGATATGTCGGATTTCATGCCCTGCTTTTGCATCTGCGTCCAGAGCTTTCGATCTTCAAACAGATGCATTGCCCGGCGCATCGCTTGCAGCAGCCCCTCGGTTGTTACCGGCGAAAACTGCACGCCGGTCGCTACTTTTGCCTGGATTGCGGCGTGATTGGCATCGATAACCGTGTCGTTCAACCCACCGGTTCTCGCCACGATCGGCAGGCAGCCGTAGCGAAGTCCATAGAGCTGCGTCAGCCCGCACGGCTCGAACCTGGATGGAATGATGATGGCGTCGCAACCGGCCTGCATAAGATGAGACATAGGCTCGTTGTAGCCGACGGCCATACCGACGCGGCCCGGATGTGCGGCGACCGCCGATAAAAGCGCGCCTTCGAGCGCCGCGTCGCCGGCGCCGAGAATGACGAGCTTGCCGCCCATGGCGACGATCTCCTCGACGGAGCCGGCAAGCAGGTCCATGCCCTTCTGCCAGGTCAGGCGGCTCACCACGCAGAAGATCGGACCGTCGTCGTCGTCGAGGGAGAAGTGTTCGACGATCGCCTTGCGGTTTCGCTGGCGCTCCTTGAGGGTCGAGCTATCGTAGTGACGAGCGATCATGGGATCGGTCTTCGGGTTCCAGATATCCGCGTCGATGCCGTTGACGATGCCGTGGAGATTGTCCATGCGGCTGGCGATAACGCCCTCGAGACCCATGCCGAACTCGGGCGTGAGGATCTCGAGCGCGTAGGAGGGGCTGACCGTGGTGATTGCGGTTGCCGTCTGCAGCCCGCCCTTGAGGAAGCCGATATCGCCGTAATATTCGACGCCTTCCACGGAGTAGGCATGGGGCGGCAGCTCCAAGCCCGCGAAAGCGTCCAGCCCGAATTGTCCCTGGAACGCGATGTTGTGGATGGTCAGCACGCTCGGCAGTTCCGGCGTCGGGCGGTAACGCATGTAGACCGGCGTCAGCGCCGCTTGCCAGTCGTGGACGTGAACGAGTTCCGGCCGCCAGCCGGGCATGCCCCCTTCGGCGATCAGGGCGCCGGCAAGCGACAGCGCCCCGAAGCGCCGCCAGTTGTCCGGATAATCCTTGCCCGTCTCGTCCACGTAGGGACCGCCGGCGCGGCGGTAAAAGGCGGGCGCGTCGAGGATCAGCATCGACGCGCCGTCGATCGTCACCTCCAGCACGGTCGCCTTTTCCCCAAGCAGATCGTTGAGGACCAGCCGGACCTCGGGGTCGCGCACCTTGCTCATCACGGACGGATAGCCGGGAAGCAGCGTCTTCATGTCGGCGCCGTAGGGCTTGAGTGCGGCCGGCAGGGCGCCGGCCACGTCGGCGAGGCCCCCTGTCTTGATCAGGGGGAAGACTTCCGACGCGACCGACAGGACTCTCATATGTCAGATACCCAGCTTGTCGATCATCGTCTGCGTGATCAGGCAAATGCCGCCTTCGGACCGGCGGAAGCGCTTGGCATCGAGTTCGGGATCCTCACCCACGACCAGGCCCTCGGGAATGGTGACGCCGTGGTCGATCACGACGTTCTTGAGCTGGGCGCGGCGGCCGACCTTGACGCTCGGCAGCACCACGGCTCCCTCCAGCCGCGAGTAGGAATTGGCGCGAACGCCGGTGAACAGCAGGCTGTTGTAGAGACTTGCCCCTGAGATGATGCAGTCGCCCGCGACGACGGAGGAGATCGCCGAGCCGCGACGGTCCTCGTCGTCATGGACGAATTTCGCCGGCGGGCTGATTTCCGCATAGGTCCAGATCGGCCAGGACTTGTCGTAGATGTCGAGCTCCGGAACGATCGCCGTCAGATCGATATTGGCCTGCCAATAGGCATCGATCGTTCCGACGTCACGCCAATAGGGTTCGCGCTCGAAATCCGACCGCACGCAGGACTGCGCGAAGCGATGGGCGACGGCTTTGCCGTTCTTGACGATGTAGGGGATGATGTCCTTGCCGAAGTCGCGGCTGGATGTCGGATCGGCGGCATCGCGGCGCAGGCAATCCAGCAGGAATTTCGTGTGGAACACGTAAATGCCCATGGAGGCCAGCGCATGGTCCGGCTTGTCGGGAATGCCGGGCGGATTGGCGGGCTTCTCGACGAAGTCGATGATGCGGTCGGTGGCGTCCACATGCATGACGCCGAAGCCAACCGCTTCCATGCGCGGCACTTCCAGGCAACCGATGGTGACGTCGGCGCCGGAATCGACGTGCTGCTGCAGCATCCATTCGTAGTCCATCTTATAAATGTGGTCGCCGGCGAGGATGACCATGTATTCCGGATCGTAGGGCTCGATGATGTCGATGTTCTGGTAGACGGCGTCGGCCGTGCCCTCGTACCATTGCGTCTCGGAGACGCGCTGGCTCGCCGGAAGAATGTCGAAGCTCTCGTTCCGCTCGGGGCGGAAGAAGTTCCAGCCGCGTTGCAGATGGCGGATCAGCGAGTGCGCCTTGTATTGGGTTGCGACGCCGATGCGGCGGATACCGGAATTGAGCGCGTTCGACAGCGCGAAATCGATGATACGGGTCTTGCCGCCGAAGTAGACGGCGGGCTTGGCGCGGCGATCGGTCAGCTCCTTCAAGCGACTGCCACGCCCGCCGGCAAGCACGTAGGCCATGGCGTCGCGCGCCAATGGTTGAACACGTTTCTCCATCATGCATCCTCCACTGAAACTTAATTTAGTGCATCTCCATTTTCTCCGAATACTGGAGATGCAATATCTATCTGATTTACTTAACGCAGCACAAAAACAGCTACGCACATCTGCTAAAACTACTTAGATCTCGGGCTCCAGCATGATGGTCGCCAGCGGCGGCAGCGTTATCGTCGCTGCAATCTGTCCGCCCGCGTTCACGGCCTGCACGCGCCCGCCATTGCCCTTGCCGCCGCCGCCGTAGATGTCGGCATCGGTGTTCAGTATTTCGCGCCAGCGGCCCTCGATGGGTAGCTTCAGCGAATAGTTCTCCCGGTAGACGGGGGTGAAGTTGGTGATGACGGCGATCGGCTTTTCGCCGGGCGCCTTGCGCAGCCAGGCAAGTACGGAATTTGCGTCGTCGTCGACGATCAGCCACTCGAAACCGTCGCCCTCGCAGTCGCGTGCATGCAGCGCCGGCTTGCTGCGATAGGTGAAGTTGAGATCCCGCACCAGGCGGCGCATGCCTTCGTGCATGTGATATTGCAGGAGGTTCCAATCGAGCGCGCGGGCCTCGCTCCATTCGCTCCACTGCGCAAATTCCTGGCCCATGAACAGCAGCTTCTTGCCCGGGTAACCCCACATGAAGCCGTAGTAGGCGCGCAGGTTGGCGAATTTCTGCCAGTCGTCGCCTGCCATCTTGGCGATCATCGAACCTTTGCCGTGCACCACCTCGTCATGGGAGATCGGCAGGACGAAGTTTTCCGAGAAGGCGTAGATCAGGCCGAAGGTCAGTTCGTTGTGGTGGTGCCTGCGGTGCACCGGGTCGCGCTTCAGGTAGCTCAGCGTGTCGTGCATGAACCCCATGTTCCACTTGAAGCCGAAGCCGAGCCCGCCTTCGTGGACCGGCTGCGAGACCTTCGGCCAGGAGGTGGACTCCTCGGCGATGGTCATTGCTTCCGGGTGCGCGCCGTAAAGCCGCATGTTCATCGACTGGAGGAAGCGCACCGCCTCGAGATTCTCGTTGCCGCCATACTCGTTGGGAATCCATTCGCCGTGCTTACGCGAATAGTCCAGGTAGAGCATCGAGGCGACGGCATCGACGCGCAGCCCGTCGAGATGGAATTTCTCCGACCAGTAGAGCGCATTGTTGAGGAGATAGGCGAGCACCTCGGTGCGCCCGAAATTGTAGATCGCCGTGTTCCAGTCGGGGTGAAAGCCCTTGCGCGGATCCTCGTGCTCGTAGAGCGCGGTCCCGTCGAACCAGCCGAGCCCATGCTCGTCGGTCGGAAAATGCGCCGGCACCCAGTCGAGGATGACGCCGATGCCCACCTTGTGGGCGCCGTTGATGAAGCGCGCGAAACCCTCCGGCTCGCCGAAGCGCGCGGTCGGAGCGTAAAGCCCGGTCGTCTGGTATCCCCAGGACGGGTCATAGGGGTGTTCGGTGATCGGCAGGAATTCGATATGGGTAAAGCCCATGTCGACGCAGTAGGGAATAAGCCGCGAGGCGAGTTCGTCCCAGGAAAGCATGGTGCCGTCGTCGCGGCGCTGCCAGGATGAGGCATGCACCTCGTAGATCGAGATCGGCTGGCGCCGCTTGTCGATCGTGGCCCAATGCTTTCGATGCGCCTCGTCGTCCCAGGTCTGGACGAGCTCTTCGGCGGTCACCGATGCGGTCTTCGGGCGCAATTCGCTGCGGCGGGCGAAGGGATCCGCCTTCAGCGGCAGCGGCACGCCGTCATGGCCCATGATTTCGAACTTGTAGGCAACGCCGGTCGGGACATCGGGGGCGAAAATCTCCCAGATGCCGGAATCGGCGCGCAGCCGCATGACGTGCAGCCGGCCGTCCCAATTGTTGAAATCGCCGACGACGGAGACGCGCCGGGCATTCGGCGCCCAGACCGCGAAATGGAAGCCGCTTGCGCCCTCATGTTTCAGATGATGCGCGCCCATGCGGTCGAAAAGACGCAGGTGCGACCCCTCGCGGGCAAAATAGTCGTCCATCGGCCCGAGCACCGGACCGAAGGAATAGGGATCCGTGACGGTCCATTCCGCATCGCCTCTGCGCGCACGATAGCGCAGCGGTTGCAGTTTGGAGAGCGACACCGGACCGGCGAAAAAACCTTCCGGATCGCGGCACTCGAGTTCGCCGACCACGGTGCCGTCGAGCGTCATGGCGGTTACCGCCTCGGCGCCGGGAATGAAGCAGCGGGCGACGAAGCCGCGCGCAGCTCTCTGGACGCCGAGAACCGCAAACGGATTGGTATGTGTGCCTTCGACGATCGACGCCATTTCGGTCGCCGGAATCGTGCCGGTGGCGCCACCGTCATCCGTTTGCGTAGACTTCGTCATACGGCTCTCCAGATCTCCTGCGCATATTGGCGGATGGTGCGGTCGGAGGAGAACCAGCCCATCCGGGCGGTATTGCAAATCGTCTTGGCATACCAGTCGGACGGGGTCTTCCACAGCGCATCGACCTCGCGCTGGGCGGCGGCGTAGGCATCGAAGTCCGCGGCCACCATGAACCAGTCGTGACTGTATATGCCGTCCATCAGAGCCGCATAGCGGCTCCGGTCGTCAGGGGAGAATACGCCCGACGCGATCGCAGAGAGCGCCTGCGCAAGCTCGCGCGAGCTCTCGATGATCTTGCGCGGGTCATGGCCTTCGCTGCGGACATTGGCGACCTCGTCGGCGGTCAGGCCGAATATCACCATGTTCTCCGGCCCGACATGCTCGCGCATCTCGACGTTGGCGCCGTCAAGCGTGCCGATCGTCAGCGCGCCGTTGAGCGCGAACTTCATGTTGCCGGTTCCCGACGCCTCCATGCCCGCCGTCGAGATCTGTTCCGACAAATCGGCGGCCGGAACCATGATTTCAGCCAGCGACACGTTGTAGTTCGGCACGAAGACGATCTTCAAGAGACCGCGTACCGCGGGGTCGTGGTTGATGACGCGGGCGACGTCGTTGATGAGTTTGATGATCAGCTTGGCGTTATGGTAGCTCGGCGCCGCCTTGCCGGCGAAGAGCTTGACGCGCGGCTGCCAGTCGAGCTCGGGATGCGAGCGGATCTGGTCGTAAAGCGCTATCGCTTCGATGATGTTAAGCAGCTGGCGCTTGTATTCGTGAATGCGCTTGATCTGGATGTCGAACATCGCCGACGGATCGAGCTTGATGCCCATGCGCTGCGCCACGAGATTGGACAGCTGCACCTTGTTGGCGCGCTTGACGGCGGCGAACTTCTCCCGGAAGGCGGCGTCCCCGGCAAACTGGTCGAGCGGCTTCAGCGCTTCGGCGTCGTCGAGGAATGCATCGCCGATCGTTTCGCGAACAAGCGAGGTGAGGCCGGGGTTGCACTGCATAAGCCAACGCCGCGGCGTGATCCCGTTGGTCTTGTTGTTGATGCGGCCAGGGTAGAGCTTGTGCAGGTCGGCAAAGACCGTGACCTTCATCAGATCGGTATGCAGCGCGGAAACGCCGTTGATCGAGTGCGAACCGACGAAGGCGAGATTGCCCATGCGCACGCGGCGTTCGCCGCTCTCGTCGATGAGCGAGATCGAGCGAATTTCCGTGTCGCTGAAATTCTTTTCCTTGCGCGCCTCGATCAGAATCTTGGCGTTGATCGCATAGACGATCTGCATGTGGCGGGGGAGGAGCCGCTCGAGCAGCGGCACCGGCCAGCTCTCCAGCGCTTCGGGCAGCAGCGTGTGATTGGTATAGGAAAAGGTACGGCGGGTGATGTCCCATGCCGTGTCGAAATCCAAGCCGTGCACGTCGCACAGAAGGCGGATGAGTTCGGTCACCGAGACGGCCGGGTGGGTGTCGTTGAGCTGGATCGCCACCTTGTCCGGCAGGGACGTGAAATCGTCGTACTGCTGAAGATGGCGTCGCAGGATGTCCTGCAGCGACGCCGAGGAGAAGAAGTATTCCTGCCGCAGGCGCAGTTCCTGGCCGGCCGGTGTCGCATCGGCGGGATAGAGAACGCGGGTCAGGCTTTCGGCCTTGTTGCTCTCGCGCAGCGCTCCGATGTGGTCGCCGGCGTTGAAGGCGTCGAGCAGGATCGGATCTATCGGCTGGGCCGACCACAGTCTCAGCGTGTTGACGCGCTTGCCGCGCCAGCCGACCACCGGGGTGTCGAAGGCCGCGGCGATCACCCGCTCGGCGGGCTTCCAGATATAGTGCGGCTGGTCGTCATGGCTGGTCGCGACCTCGACAGAGCCGCCGAAGCCGATTTCATAGGCGCTCTCGCGGCGCTCGAACTCCCAGGGATTGCCGTGGGCGAGCCAGGTTTCCGGCAGCTCCACCTGCCAGCCGTCCGCCATCTGCTGGCGGAAGAGGCCGTGGACGTAGCGAATGCCGTAGCCGTAGGCGGGTATCTCGACGGTGGCCATGGATTCCATGAAACAGGCGGCGAGCCGGCCGAGGCCGCCGTTTCCGAGGGCGGCATCCGGTTCCAGGCCGGCAATGACGGAAACGTCGACGCCGAGCGAGGAGAGGGCGTCGCGCACCTCCTCCATGAGGCCGAGATTGGAGACGGCATCGCGCATCAGCCGTCCGATCAGGAACTCAAGCGACATATAATAGACGCGCTTGGCACCCGTGGAGTAGGCCCTACGGGTCGATTCCATCCATTTGTCGATGATGCGGTCGCGAACAACGAGAATAGTCGCGGTCAGCCAGTCGTGCGGTTTCGCAACCTTGGCATCCTTGCCGATGCGGTATGTCAAACGCTCAATGATCTCTTCCGCGAGAATTTCCGGTTGGGAACTACGCGGCGCGGGAGAGGGGAGCGTGGCCTTTGTCAGATTGTTCATCGGGTCTCGCCAAATGTGTTTTGAATTCAGAAAGTTGGGGCTGCTTAAATCGATTTGCTATTCAAGTCTCCATTCAGTTTATGCACCGTTGGGAAGTACTTGCAACAACGGAATTGGGGCCGATGAAATTTTAGCAAATGCCTTGCCCACCGCCGGACAGGGCTTTTCTTCCCATTGTTCTTGCCCGGTTTTTGAGATTGGCGACAAATGACAAGAGCCGCTCCGGTTCGTTCCGTAGCGGCTCCTGGATGCCTGCGCTGTTTGCATTGCGGTAGAGCTTGGCAGGCTACTCGGTCAGGAGCGCGCTCCCCGGGCGCAGCGGTGGCCTGCCTGTCCTCGGGTCAATGCCGGTCCCGGTTGCCGCGGCGCCGATCGACTGGAACGCTTCGACCAGATCAGCCGCATCCTGAGCGTTGAAGTAATCCGATGACGTCGAAGCACAATATTTGAGCAGAGCCTGTCCGCCGGGGGGCGCCATCAGCGCGATCGTATAGACCTTGATCCCGTCCGCGCGGGCTTTGTCGCAATAGTCTTTCGTGGCGGCGTCGGCATTGAGAATGTTGTTGTAGCCGTCGGTCATGAAGACGATCGTTTTCGTCAGTGTCGCCTGCGGTGTCTTGGCCTTATGGAGGTCTTCTTCCGTCGGACCTTGATTGTTGGGATCGGCATGGGCAAGCGCGGTGTAAGCCGCCATGAAGGCGCCGCTGGAGTTGGTCGATCCGGAAGACCAGAGGGCCTTGACATAGGTCGTCACGTCCCTTGTCCCCCAGGCAAGCGGTGACGGAACCTGGGTTTGGTCGTTGAACGAGACAGCGCCGGTGCGAACATACGTGCTGTTCGGATCCGCCTTGTTGAGCTGGGCCGTCATCCTGGAGGCGGCGATCTTCAGCGCCTCCATCTTCGTGTAGTATCGGGTGCAGGTCTCGTCCGTGACCGTCTGGCAGGTGTCGGTGAGTTCGTCCATGGAGCCGGAACGATCGAGAACGAAATACATCGACAGTGCATTGTCCGTCTTGGTCTTGTTCGTTCGCTTCGTCGGGTCGGGACTGCCTTGGTTCGCGCCCGCCAAACTCGCGGAATCGCTCGGCTGCTGCCGCGCACTTTTGGTGGTGCTGGTCGCGGCCAGACTAACGGTGTCCCAATTCTGGTCCTTGTCGGTGGAGTAGAATGTCAACACCCGCGTCATGCCGTTAAGGGGCATGTCATAGGATGCGCTGACCTCGACGATGTAGGCCGGCGTGGGACCGGACATGTTCGGGTTGATTGTGACCCGGGTGCTCGCTCTGATCGCACTTGCCGCGGCCTCGGACAGGTAATTTCCCATCTGGACGGACGTGAAGTCGATGGCGAGCTGTTTTGCCTTGGCGATTTCTTCGTCCGAAGCTGGCCCCGAGCCTCCGGCAAGCGCGGCTGCGGCCGCCAGCGAGCCTGCATCGGTCGATTCCTGCAGCTGGCTGTGATAGAGCACCATGCTGGTGGTATCGACCGCAACACCTCCGCCTGCCACCATAACCGGCAGTACGATCGCCGTCATGACGCCAAAGTTGCCGCGGCGATCGCGGATGAATCGTAATGCCCTGTGATTCTTAAAACCTACGGTGATCATGAAATTTCACCCAATCAATAAAATATCGCTTATTGATTGAGCGCGAGTCGCAAACGCGGGCTTGCAAAAATCTATAAATTCTTAACGACTTGGGCGAAATTTCAGGTTTTCGCTCCATTTTGTGCCGAAACGCGCGGGATAACCCGCGCGTCGGAGGCATTCGTGATGCGCGAGAACCGCGCGGCGCCTTACTTGGTCAGACGCACCTGGCCAAGCTTTCCGCCCGAGCTTCCCGAGTCCGCGGACGTATCGGTGCCGGTTGCGGCCGCTCCGATCTGCTGGAACGCGTTCACCAGGTCGGCCGCATTCTGGGCATCGAAGTAGGCCGAACTCGTGGTGGCGCAGTACTTAAGCAGAGCCTGTCCCTGCTCGGGAGCCATCAGCGCGATCGTATAGACTTTGATGCCGGCCTGGCGGGCCTTGTCGCAATAGGTTCTCGTGGTCGTGTCGGCATTGGCGACGTTGTTGTTGCCGTCGGTCATGAAGACGATGGTCTTTGTCAGCGTAGCGCCGTTCTTGGCGAGCTGGATGCTGGCCTCGGAGGCGGCCGACAGCGCGGTATAGCCGGCCTTGAAGGCTCCGCTCGAGTCGGTCGTACCGGTCGACGTCAGCGCGTTGACATACTTCGTGACATTGGCCGTTCCCCAGGCGAGCGGCGTGGGCGTCTGCGCGAGGTTGTTGAAGGAGTCCGCGCCGGTGCGAACATATTGCATGTTCGGATCGGCCTTGTTGAGCTGCGTCGTCAAGTTGCCCGCGGCGATCTTCAACGCCTCCATCTTCGTGTAGTAGTTGGGAACTTGGGTCGTCGTGGTGGTCGATCCCGTGCACGTCTTCTTCGGATTCTTCGCCGTGGGGCACGAATAGGTGTAGGACGTCGTCGTCGTCTCTGACTTCGTCGGCTGCTGTGCGTTGACGGTGTCGGTGAGTTCATCCATCGAGCCGGACCGGTCGAGAACGAAATACATCGACAGCGCATTGGCTGTCTGGCTCGTATTCGTGCCGGTGGTCGTGCCCGAACCGGAGCCGGGCGTCGACCCCCCCGGATTTCCCGAGCTCGTTGGGGGGGTGTATGAACTGGTCGCGGTGCTCTTTGCCGCGAGCGTGACCGTGTTCCATTGCTCGGTGGAGTAGAATGTCAGCATGCGCGTCATGCCGTTGAGCGGCATGTCATACGACGTGCTGACGTCCACGGTGTAAGTCGTCGTCCCGCCCGACGTCGTCGGGGTAACGTCGACCGTGGTGCCTGCCTTGATCGCGCTGCCTGCGTCTGCGTCGCCGGTCAGGTAATTTCCCATCTGGCCGGAGGTGAAGTCCTTGCCAAGCTGTTTTGCCTTGGCGATGTCGTCGTCCGACGCTGGACCTGTGGTCTTGGCCAGCGCGGTCGCCGTTGCCAGCGCCCCAGCGTCGGCAGATTCCTGCAGCTGGCTGCGATAAAGAATCATATTGGTTGTATCGACCGCCACCCCAGCGCCGGCGATCATCACCGGCATCATGATTGCAGACATAATGCCGAAGTTGCCGCGGCGGTCGCGGAAAATGCTTCGCGTCTTGCCATTCTCATTGTTCATGGTGCTCATCATGTTCACCTAAATTAATATGTCCCGCTATATCTAATATTCGCGAGTCATGAGCACTTGCTTACTAAAATCCTTAAAGTTTTAATGGGTTAGGTGAAATTCCAATTTTTCGACGCTATGGGATGGGAACAACGTCCACGGCCTGCACCGTCGTGTGCCTGCCGGAGCTTCTGAGCGCGCCGATTACCGGCGCCACATCGGAATAATCCCTGCCGTAACCGACGACGATGTGGTCGGTGCCTGCCGAAATATTATTGGTGGGGTCGAGCTCGATCCAGCCCGCCAGCCTTCCGCACCAGACGCGAACCCAGGCGTGCATCGCGTCCGCACCTTCCAGCCGTTCTTGTCCCGGCGGTGGGACCGTGCGCAGAAAGCCGCTGACATAGCCGGCCGGAATGCCAAGGGCGCGCAACACCAGTATCATGACGTGGACGAAATCCTGGCAGACGCCGCGCCGCAGTTCAAAAGACTCCCTCGGCGGCGTGTCGACCGTCGTGGCTGTGGCGTCGTAGGTGAAGTCCGCATGAATCCGCGCGCAGACGGCTTGTGCCAGTTCGCGAACCGTGAGGCTGGTCCCCTGCCATTGCCGCGCGTAGTCGCTGATCTCCGCGACGGCGCTGAGCCGGGGACTTTCTCCGAGGAAATGATGCGGAGAGGCGGCATCCAGCGACCAATAGGCGGCGATTTCCTCCGGCAGCGTGGCAAGCAGCGGCGAAAAGTCGGCGCTCACCGCCTCTGCCACGACCTGCACGCGCGCCTGCATGCGGATGTCCAGCGTCTCATGCGGATTTCGCAGCAGCATCGAGGTCGCGGGATGCCCGAAGAAATCGGTGAAATGCGACTGTTCGTCCGGGGTCGGCGACACGGTGATGGAGCCCGCGATCAGGCGCTGGCGGTCGACAAGCGAGAGCGGCAGAACGCGCAGGATGTGCCGGGCGCCCGAGGCGCGGGTGTCGTAGGCATAACCGATGCGGAGGGTGACGTCGTAGAACATTAGCCGAGATACGTCCGCGCGAGGAGTTCCGATAGGTGCTCGAGTTCCCGCTCCAGCTGGCGGTACATATCGCTGCTCATCGTCTCGGGGGTCATGATCGCCAGCCCCGCCCGCAGACGCAGCGCCTCGCGCAGAAAAGGCGTCATCTGGCCGTTGACATAGGCGTTCGGCAATTGCTCGGCCTCGCGGTGGATCTCGTTCATCTGGAAGAGGATGGAGCGAGGATTGAGCGGATCGAGCGCGAGCAGGTCGGTGACGGTCAGCCGCGCCGTGTTGACGTTGTAGCGGCGGCGGTGGGTCATGACGCTGTCGCCGATTTCGAGCAGCATGTCGAGCGCGCCGTCCGGCGCCTCCGGCCCGGACATGCGCGCGAGCAGCCGCGTCATGTGCAGCCCCCGCTCGATGTAGCGGCCGAGCGACAGAAAGCGCCAGCCGGTGAAGCGGTACATGTTCTCGTGGACGAGGCCGGCGAAGCCCGCGAGCTTGCGCAGGAGAATTGTCAGCGCATGGCCGGCGTCATCGCCGGAGCCGACGCTCTCGGCGAAGCGGTGAGCGGTCTTTGCAAGGTCGTTCAGCGCCAGCCAGCCATCCGGCGAGAAGCGGTCCCGGATATTGCTGGCGGAATAGACCGCGCTGTCGATGTTGCGCAGCAGGCTGGCCGGAACCGTCTCCTCGGTATCGATGTCGAGGGCCGAAAGGTAGCGGCTGAAATCGGCAAGCAGCGGCTGCTGCGCGTCGGCCGCCTCGGCGTAGCGGGTATGCCAAGCACGCAGAATGCGCAGCGCTCCTTCCGCGCGCTCGATGTAACGGCCGAGCCAAAGGAGATTGTCGGCCGCCCGGCTCGGCAAGCTGCCGGGCATGTTGCGGGTAAAGGTCTCCTCGGCCGGCAGGAGCGTGCTGCGATCGACGGGATGGTCGCTGACGATCCAGACGTCGGCCGCCGAACCGCCGGCCTGCATGGCGATCGCCGCCGCGTCATTGCCGTTGCCGATGCGCGCAAAGCCGCCGGGCATGATCCGCCAACCCTTCTCGGTGCGAGCGGCAAAGACGCGCAGGCTCATCGGGCGCGGACTAAGCCTGCCGTCGACCCATGCGGGCGTGGTGGAAAGAGTGACGGCCTCCTGGCCGACGAGCTTTTGCCCGTCGCGCATCAGCCAGTCGGCGATTGCGTCCTTTGCCGTTGGACGAAGGCTCGAACCAAGCACGGACTGTTCGTTGTCGTCGAAGAAGGGAAGACGCGAATAGGCCGGGCCGATCACCATCCTGGCGATATTTGCGGCAACATGATCGCGCTCGCGCTGCTGGCCACACCACCAGGTGGCGACGGAGGGCAGCTTCAGACCTTCGCCCAGCAGGTGGCGCGAGATGGTCGGCATGAAGGCGAGCAGCGCACGCGTTTCCAGAATGCCGGTGCCGAGCGCGTTGACGAGCGTGACGCTTTCGGCGCGCAGCGCCTGCACGAGACCAGGCGTGCCGATATGGGAGTGCTGGTCGAGTTCAAGCGGATCGGCGTAGGTCGAGTCCAACCGGCGCCACAGCACGTTGATCGGCTTCAAGCCGGCAACCGTGCGCACCATGACCTTGTCGTTGACGACGGTCAGGTCCTCGCCCTCGAGCAGCATGAAACCGAGATAGCGGGCGATATAGGCGTGTTCGTAGTAGGTTTCGTTCGCCGGGCCCGGCGACAACACGGCGATGCGCCCCTCGGTCCCCTGCTTCATGCCTTGCAGCGTGTCGCGGAAGGCGCCGAAGAACGAGGCGAGCCGGTGGACGCGCGACGTCGCATAGATATCGGAAAAGGCGCGGGTGGTGGCGACGCGGGTCTCCAGCGCGAAGCCGGCGCCCGATGGCGCCTGCGCCCTGTCGGCAAGTACCCACCAGTTGCCGTCGGGTCCACGTCCGATTTCAAATGCCAGGAAGTGCAGATAGTGTCCGCCGGCCGGCTTCACGCCCACCAGCGGCCGCAAGTATTCCGGATTGGCCGCAATCAGCGCCGGCGGTATCAAGCCCTCGCCGATCAGCCGGCCATCGCCATAGATATCGGCGATGATCTTTTCCAAAAGGTCGGCGCGCTGAACAAGTCCTTCCGAGAGCGTCTGCCACTCGCGTTCGTCGATGAGGACGGGAATGTGCGAGATCGGCCAATGGCGCTCGCTCGTCCCTGTCGTGTTGTACCCGCGATAGAAGACACCCGCATCGCGCAGGTAGCGATCGGCGCGCGCAAAACGCTCGGAGAGCTCCTGCCGCGGCATATGGCCGAGCGCGGTTAGAAAATTGCTCCAGACGGGCCGGACCGCGCCGTTATTGTCGAGCATTTCGTCGGCAACGCCGGGCAGGGCCGCATAACCCTGCACTGGATCAGTGCCGGTCGCGTTCGCCATATCGTCAGCCTGCTCCTTGGCCGGTTGTTTCGCCATGCCCTGTCCTGGTTCGAAGTGTAAGGCCTTCAATGTCGTGGCGATTGCGTGCTCGCCGCGCAAACCGCTGTCAGCCCGCGTGGATAGTGTGCAATGCAGCGTGGGAAAGCAAGGCGATTTGCGGCGCGCCATATTGATTAGAGAATGCGAAAACGGCGAGCTCTCGCCCGCCGCCGCATGTCTCTTTCGACGCCGTTCTCAGCTTCTGCCGAACTCGTCGACCAGGCGGATGATATCGTCTTCGCCGAGGTAGGAGCCGGTCTGGACCTCGATCAGCTCCAAGACGATCTTGCCCGGGTTTGCCAGGCGGTGCACCTCGCCGAGCGGAATATAGACGGATTCGTTTTCGCGCAGCATCTGTACGTTTTCGCCGATCGTCACCTCGGCCGTGCCCTTGACGACGATCCAGTGCTCCGAGCGATGGTGGTGCTTCTGCAGCGACAGCTTCTTGCCGGGCAATACGAAGATCCGCTTCACCTGGAAACGGTCGCCGTTGAGCACCGAAGTATAGCCGCCCCACGGCCGATAGGATGTCGGATGCGTTTGGGTAAGCTTGGCGGTCGGCTTGTGAGCTGCGAGCAGCTTGACGAGTTTGCCGACGTCCTGGCTGTCCTTGAGGTGACCGACATAGACGGCGTCTTCGCTGGCAATGACCGCGATGTCCGAGAGGCCCTGCACGGCAAGATGGACGCCATGGCTCATAACGAGCGAGTTCTTGGTGTTGACCAGCGTCGCTTCGCCGGTCGTCAGGTTGCCGTTCTCATCCCGGCTACCGGTTTTCCACACGGCATCCCAACTGCCGAGATCCGACCAGGAAAAGGGCGAAGGTACGACCGCGGCCTTGCCGGTCTTCTCCATGAGGGCGTAGTCGATGGAGATATCGGGGCTTTTTGCGAAATGCTCGGCGTCGAGGCGCGTGAAGTCCAAGTCGCGACTGGCCTTGGAAACGGCCTTGGACGCGGCCTTCAGCACATCGGGCGCGTGCTCGTGCAGTTCGCTGATAAGCTCGGCGACGGGAAACATGAAGATGCCGGAATTCCAGTAGAAGCCGCCGGCCGCAATCATCTCTTCGGCTTTTTCGCGAACCGGCTTTTCTATGAAGCGCTTGACCTCGTGGGCGCCGCTCGAAAGCGGCTTGCCGATCTCGATATAACCGTAGCCGGTCGCAGGTTCCGTCGGCGTGATGCCGAAGGTGACGAGGCTGCCGTTGGCGGCGGCCTTGCGGGCGATGCGGATGCAATCGAAATAAGCCTCGCCGGCGACGATCTCATGATCGGAGGCCAGCACCTGGATGATGGCGTCCTTGTCGAACAGCTCATGGGCGAGCGTCGCTGCCGCGGCAACGGCGGCGGCCGTGTTGCGGGCAACCGGTTCCAAGAGTACGGCGGCGAGCTTGATACCCAATTCGCGGGCCTGTTCGGCGACCAGGAAGCGGAATTCTTCGTTGGTGACGACAATTGGCGCCTCGTAGAGTTCCGGATCGGAAGCGCGCAGAAGCGTATTCTGGAAGAGGGTTTTTTCGCCGATGAACTGGATGAACTGTTTTGGCGCCTGGGCTCGCGACAGCGGCCAGAGGCGCGTGCCTTTGCCGCCTGCCATGATAACTGGAACGATTTTGGCTGCCATGCGTCTGATCCCTCTCCCACGCGCCGAGCGCGGCCGTCCTGATGCACGCCATTCCCGTGGATTTAGCCCCGAGACAGTGGTCGCATTGCGGTCGGCGCGCCCGAGTCGCGCCTTTCTAAAGCCTGTCGGCGCGGATTTGAAGGGCGCTTTCGAAGCTCGCTGCTTTTAGTGTTAATTCCAAATGGAGCGAAGGCAAGTCGCACCTTGGGAGGCGTCGCCCGCGCTTTTGCCGGCGAATACAGCCGAAAGGCTGAAACGATGGAGGTTCGATACCATCGCCGCACTTGTCGCGCGGCGATGGCGAAAGTGGCTCAGGACTGCGCGCTGCTCTGGCGCTCTTCCGGTTCGGAAGCCGTTGCCTGCATTCTGTTGTAGCGGATCGAGGACCACAGAGAGATCCCGATCAGTGCCGCGCCGCCGAGGCCGGTCAGGACTTCGGGCACATGCACGAGCGTCTGGACGTACATGATGACCGCAAGGATAAGGATGGCATAGAAGGCGCCGTGTTCCAGGTAGCGGTAGTGGGCAAGCGTTCCCTTCTCCACCAGCATGATCGTCATCGAGCGCACATACATGGCGCCTATGCCCAGGCCGATGGCAATGACGAAGAGGTTCTGCGTCAACGCGAACGCGCCGATGACGCCATCGAAGGAGAAGCTCGCATCCAGCACCTCAAGATAGAGGAAGGCTCCGACACCGCCGCGCGCCGCTTCGCTGAGCCCGCGCTGCGAGGCGTCCAGGAAGCCGCTCAGTACTTCCACGAGGAGGAATGTCAGAAGCCCGTAGATGGAGGCGTAGATGAAGGTGTCCGCATCATCGGCACCGAGCAGCGATGAGAAAACCAGGACGAGGATGAGAACGAAAGCGATTTCGATGCCCTTGATCGGGGCGAAATGCGCCATCGACTTTTCAAGCACGGCAATCCAGTGCACGTCCTTCTCGCGGTCGAAGAAATAGGTAAGGCCGACCATCAGCAGGAAGGTGCCGCCGAAGGCTGCGATCGGCAGATGCGCGTCATGCATGATGCGGGCGTATTCTTCCGGACGGGCGGCGGCGAGTTCCAGGGCCTCCCACGGGCCGACCTTGCCAGCGATGGCAACGATGGCGAGCGGAAAGACCACCCGCATGCCGAAGACCGCGATCACGATGCCCCAAGTCAGAAAGCGCTTCTGCCAGAGCGGCGTCATCTCCTTGAGCTTGTTGGCGTTGACGATGGCGTTATCGAAGGAGAGCGAAATTTCGAGAACCGCAAGGACCGCACAAATGAAGAAGGAGGTCGCCATGCCGCCGATCGTGCCGGTGGCGCTCCATCCGAGCACGGCTCCCAGCACCAGGCCGAGGAACGTGACCAAGAAGGCCCAGTAGAAGTAGCTAAAGGCCGGTTTTTGCGACGCGATCTGCTTCATGCCGGCAACTCCGCGAATGACGCCGAGTTTATGGGGCACATACAAATAAGCCGCATGCCGTCAACAGCATGCGGAGAAAGCACGATTGATGTTTTCATCGAAATGAAATCCGCCGGCGCGTTTGCAGGCGGTACCGACATCACGAGAGCGCCGTAAAACTCTCGCCAGAGGGGCCCGGCACCAGTTTAGATCCGTTGCCGATGTCGGGCCGCGGATCTTTCCTACAGTTAGTGATGCTGTTTGCGGCGTCAAGGCCGCGAAAGCCGGCGCAGACGAAGTTGCGGTGCTTTTCCTCGCTCCGATTGAACGCGGGTGGCGAACCCGATCGCGTTTGAAGCGTTAACCGGTATCCGAAGCGTAGAGTATAGGGTCATGTTCGAATTTAGCGGTCCAACCCAGGGCGATGCCTATCACAGGCATGCGGCGACGATTGCGGCGATCGAAAGCGCGCTCGCCTCGGCGGCGGACGTCGACGCCACCGCCATCACGGTCAGCATGGCGGACGGATTGGTGATGCTTGACGGTGCGGCGCCGAGCGAGGGCGACATCGATCGTGCCATGAATATTGCCACGCTGATTGCCGGAGGTGTTGTCCGCAATCGTATCTGGCGGCGCGCCTGAGCCTCTTCCTGGGGCCTGAAATGTGCTCTCGGAGGCCTGAAAACGTCGATTTTGCCCCTGTCGAAAAAGAATCTTCCATGCTTTTTCTGCATGGCTCTGCCTGAGATTCAAGCAATCAAGGAAAAGCCGACGAAAAGGACATACCTCGAACGCGCCGGAGCGAGGATGATTCACAGCACATAATCAATACTCGGGGACTAGCCGGTCCTCCGCTTTTTTAGAATAGTCTAATCCTTTTGGCCGAGGGACGTTTCTTATGGAGCTGCATTTCCTGCATAGAAGACAGGAGCGGCTACGCCTTCGACCGTCGGATTCGTTACTTGTTGCTTGGAACAAAAACGCCTCACATACAGTTAATTGACAGCGGTTCTACTGCTGGAGGCGGGTATGCGTAAGCGGATGATTTTCAGAGGGGTGGCAGCAGCGGCGTTTTTAATGGCGGCGGCAGCCCCCGTGTTGGCGGCACTGGAAGGTGCGATCAATTTCACACCCGCGGCTGGGCCTGAAATTGACATGGCAGCCATTACCTCCTCGGTCGACAAGCCGGACGATTGCGGGCCGGTCTATATGCCGACCCTCGTACATGAGCGAGATGGCAGCATTGTGGGCATGGCCTACGTCCTCGACGGCGACAATTGCTGATTTTTATCTTTAAGCAATTCGGCACGGAAAATCGCGTCACGCTTTTCCTGGATTTGCCCTGACCTTATCACGTGCGCTTATTTCGCGTGGGGAGGCTTGCCGCTGGTGCGGAAGCTGCCGGTGAAGTTTGCCGTCTTGTTCTTGGCCGAGCATTCGACCGCCGTCGGCTGACCCGCGAAGGGATTGCCGAAGGTGCAGTAGCCGGCGGCCTCCACCTGATCGGTGATCTTCGCGCCGACCGCGGACGATACCAGGTGAACGGGGAAGCGCACGCTGCCTTTCGAGGCGGGAGCAATCGCCCGTCCGTCACCCTCGAAGCCCAGCATCTTTCCATCCGCCGTGAATATGAAGGTTACGAGGCCGTTCGGCATGGTAACGCTTGCCAATTCTCCCTTGCAGCTCTTCGAAGCATCCAGTTTGGCGACGACGAGCTTGGAGCATTTGCCTTCGACCACCAGGATGCCGCCGGGTGCTCCGGGAAAGGACTGTGCCGATGCCGAGGTTGCAAGAGCGGCAAGCGCCGCTGCGGCTGCGAAGCGTGCGAATCGCATGAGGTCTCCTTCGTGCTTCGAAGTGTGAGCGCCGTCCCGGCGGGGGTCAATTGCGGCGACGCGAAATGCTGTTGACAAACGGACAAGGGGCTCAGCGATTTCTCGCTAAGCCCCTTGTTTGAATTGGGATGGTGGGCGTGACAGGGATTGAACCTGTGACCCCTACGATGTCAACGTAGTGCTCTCCCGCTGAGCTACACGCCCATCCGATGGCGGCGCATAGACCACAAAACCCGCGGAGCCGTCAATAGGCTTTTTTAAAGTTTTGTGATGAAGCCGCCAGGGCCTTATGCGGCAAGGAGTTTGTTGACCTCGTCGACCAGTTCGCGAAGATGGAACGGCTTGGAAAGCACCTTCGCATCCTTCGGAGCCTTCGAATCGGGATTGAGCGCAACCGCGGCAAAACCGGTGATGAACATCACCTTGAGGTCCGGATCGAGTTCGGTCGCGCGGCGCGCAAGTTCGATGCCGTCCATTTCCGGCATGACGATATCGGTCAGAAGCAGCGAGAAGGGTTCCTCACGCAGCCGGTCGTAGGCGCTTGCTCCATTGTCGAATGACGAAACCTTGTAGCCGGCCTTTTCCAAAGCTTTCACGAGGAAGCGACGCATATCGTTGTCGTCTTCCGCAAGGAGTATCTTCTGAGACATTATCGGATCGCTTATCAATGTTTTCTTCCGGGTGGTGCCAGCATTCCACTTTAATCAGCGCCCGTAAATAAGCGGTGAATGTCGTTGCTGCGGCTATGTTTCGCGCGACCGGCAGTATGGACTTACAGGCGCGTAGCTGGCAACATGACCGCTACGAGATGTTGTGGACATGGTAAAGACGCTGGTGCCCGCCGAAATGCGAAATTTCGAAATGTTCGAGATCCTGGAGCCTACAACTCAAACCATTCCCTTTGTCTATAACTCACCCCATAGTGGCCGCATCTATCCGCCTGATTTCATTGCGCAATCTCGGTTGGAAGGGGCGGCGATCCGGCGCTCGGAAGATCACTATGTCGATGAGCTTTTCAAGGCTGCCGCCGATCTCGGCGCGCCGCTGCTCTTCGCCAATTTTCCGCGCGCATATATCGACGTCAACCGCGAGCCCTATGAGCTCGATCCGCGCATGTTCGACGGCGCGCTGCCTCCTTACGCCAACATCAATTCCATCCGCGTGGCCGGCGGTCTCGGCACCATCCCGCGAATCGTTGCGGAGAATATGGAAATCTATGCCCGCCGCGTACCGGTCGAGGATGCGTTGCAGCGGATCGAGGCCATCTACAAGCCTTATCACGCGACATTGCGCCGTCTGATCGCCAGCACCCACGTTCAGTTCGGGTTCGGCGTGCTGATCGATTGTCACTCGATGCCCGGCAATATCCGCGTCGCGGGCAGTTCCGCGCATCCCGACATCATCGTCGGCGACCGCTACGGCACAAGCGCTTCCGCCGAGCTGTCACGCGCCGCGATGTGCATTCTCGAGGATCTCGGATTTACGGCGGTGCGCAACAAGCCCTATGCCGGTGGCTTCATCACCGAGCATTACGGCCGGCCTTCGCGCGGCCTGCACGCCCTGCAGATCGAGGTCAACCGTTCTCTCTATGTCGACGAGGCGACGTTGGAAAAACGTCCTGATTTTGCTGCCGTTGCGAACGCAATCACCGATTTCATGCAGCAGATGTCGGACTATGTCGCCAATTTCGCCAGCGACCGCGCGTTGGCAGCGGAATAGCCTCGGCTTGAGCCCCGTTGCCTGAAGGCGCGACGGGCCGTCACGATTTTCAGGAACGAATTCAGTGGATTGCGGTCCGCGTTCCCGCGGTTCCCCAAAAAAAGAACCGCGCCGGAGGCGCGGTTAAGTCTAGGGAGGAAACACCCAAGGAGGGTATTACAGTCAAAGACTGTATGCAGACGCTAATATTGCATTGCACAAATGTCAAGCAATCTAGTGCAGCGCAAAATAATTAGGCGAAACCCTCCAAAAGGGTGGGTGCGGTTGCATCGGGGGGGCTTTCGGTTATGAAGGATGAGCTTCACGCAAACGGATCACCCATGCTCCCTAATCGCTCGTTCTTCTATCGCCTTGCCGATGCCGCCAAGGCCGAAACCCTGCCGCGTTTTCGCGCCGGGATCGATGTCGTCAACAAGCAGGAGGGCGGGTTCGATCCGGTCACGGAGGGCGACCGCGCAGCGGAAGAGGCCATTCGCGCGCTGATCGAAAAACATTTTCCCGATCACGGCATTCTCGGCGAGGAGCACGGCAATGTCGGCCTCGATCGCGAGCATGTGTGGGTGATAGACCCGATCGACGGCACGCGGGCCTTCATTTCCGGCGTTCCGGTCTGGGGCACGCTGATCGGTCTCTACAAGAACGGCCGCGCCGTCATGGGGCTCATCGACCAGCCTTTTACCGGCGAGCGCTATTTCGCCGACGGCAACGGCTCGTCCTATTCCGGTCCCGACGGCGAACGCCGCCTGCAGTCGCGCGACTGCGGCGACCTTTCCAATGCGATTCTCTTTACGACCTCGCCGCACATCTTTTCCGACGAGGAGGCAACGAAATACCGCGAGATCGAGCGGCAGGTGCGGCTTTTCCGTTATGGAACCGATTGCTACGCCTACGCGCTCGTTGCCGCCGGCCACGTCGATCTGGTCATCGAGACCGCGCTGAAGCCCTACGACGTCGGGGGCATCATCCCCGTCATCGAGCAGGCTGGCGGTGTGATTACCTCCTGGGATGGCGGACGCCCGGAAATGGGCGGTCGGATCATCGCCGCCGGCAGCCGCGCGGTGCACGAGCAGGCGCTCGCGGTTTTGTCTCGACGCTGAAAACCGCGCCGGTGGCTTAGGTCAAATTCCCGTTCCGACCAGTTCGGTGCTGGCTTCCGCGTCGCTACCGGGAATGAACGCGTGGACGGCTGCGAGCGCCGCTGCGCGGTAGACATCCTTTTCCTGGAAGATCTCGTGCTTGGCGCCCGCTATGGGCACGAGCTGCGCGGCGCGGAAATAGCGCGAAAGCGCCTCCTGCGCGGCGTATGGAATGACGCCGTCGCGGGTCGGCGCAATCAGAAGCGTCGGGATGGTGATTGAAAACAGGTGTTCCGGCGCCGAGACGCGCTGGATCGCATTGAAGGCTTCGAGCAGCCAGCGCGCCGTCGGCGGGCCGAGGCAGAGCTGGGGAAAGCGGGCCGCAAGATCCATGTTGCGGCGATAGCGGGCCGCGTCGGAGGTGAGCGGGTTTTCCGCGAAGGGTTTTTCCTTGAGGTTCCTGACGAGGGTCAGCGAGCCGAGGCCGACCCTACAGGCGGCTGCCGCCAAAAACCGGATCGCGCCCGCCGACGCGCCTTGCCCCGTCAGTCCGACAAAGGGCGCGGAAAGCACCATTCGCTCGATGCGGTTTGCCAGCTGTGGTGCTGCCGAAAGCGCGATCAGCGCGCCCGTCGAATGGGCAAGCAGAAAAAACGGCATGCGCGCATCCGGCAGGACGACCTTTTCGAGGAAGGCGGTCAAATCCTGCTCGTAGTGGAAGAAGCGCCCCACGTGGCCGTGCATGGCATTCTTGAGCAGCCGCGCCGAGCCGCCCTGGCCGCGCAGATCGAACGTCGCAACCCATAGGCCCCGGGACGTCAGATCGCGGATCGTTTCGAAATATTTTTCGATGAATTCGTTGCGGCCCTGCAAGATGACGACCGTGCCCTTGGAGACCGGCTGTGGGCAGCGAAACAGGGCATAGCGCAGCTTTCGGCCGTCGAAGGCCTCGAAATAGCCTTCGGTGCGGTTTTCCGGAATGGGATTGTCGGGCGTCGAAAAGAGGATCGAATCCATTGCGGATGCCTGCGTTATCGCGAATTTGTAACCCCCATGGGATAGCGCAGCAGCGGGCCAAATTCAAAGTAAACAATCAGGGAAAAAGGAGGCCGGCGGCTGGGGCTGTCATGCCACGCAGCGCGACCGGCCAATTTGGCTGAAGAGGAAGGGACGATATACTTCAGCCATCGGACACGCATTCATCCGATGGGTGAAGATCTAGCGCGCGGGGCCTGAACGGAGGCGAAACCGTACGTTCATCCTCGGTTCACGGCCCTGGTCGGCGAGCTCCGGATCAGGTCTTGAAGTGGCCGGACGCAATCACCATCTGCGTTATGCGGGAGCCGGAAGGGCCCGCGAAATCGTCCCAACGCCGCCGAAAACGGGGCTGCGGGGCATGAAAACACCGCAACAGTCGCTCAAAGGAGGACACTATGCGTCACGTTGATTTCTCTCCCCTCTATCGTTCCACCGTCGGTTTCGACCGTCTCTTCACCATGCTCGACAGCCTTGCCCAGCCGGATCAGGCCCAGAGCTATCCGCCCTACAATATCGAGCGCACGGGTGAAAACACCTACCGCATCACCATGGCCGTTGCCGGCTTCGACGAGACGGAACTCTCGCTTGAGGCGCGCGCCCATGTGCTGACCGTCAAGGGTGAAAAGAGCGAAGAAACCGGTGAAGGCAGCGAATTCCTCTATCGCGGCATTGCCAAGCGCGCCTTTGAGCGCCGCTTCCAGCTCGCCGACCATGTCGAGGTTCAGGCTGCGTCGCTGAAGAATGGTTTGCTGCACATCGATCTGTTGCGCAACATTCCTGAAGCGATGAAGCCGCGCAAGATCACGATTGCCGCCGAGCCGGTCGACGCTCCGAAGGCAATCGAGGCCCACATCAACTAATTCCTCCCAGCCTGCAAAAGAAAGGCGGCGCCTCCCAACCGGGGCGCCGCCTTTTTTCGTTGCGCGAGCGCGGCGGCGTCAGCCGGCGCTTGTCGCCTCGGCCGCTTCCTGCTGCGCCTGCGCCTCGGCTTCGTTGCCTTTCGTCGCCCGATCAGCCGCGTCGGCGTATCTCTGGGCGATGACGGCACAGGCCATGAGCTGGATCTGATGAAACAGCATCAAGGGCAGGACGATCGCGCCGATCCCCTGGCCGGCGAAAATGACGTTTGCCATCGGCACGCCGCTCGCAAGGCTCTTCTTCGATCCGCAAAAGGTGATGGTAATCTCGTCGGCGCGCGAAAAGCCGAGCCGCCGGCTGCCGAACATGGTGATTGAGAGCACCACCGCCAGCAGGATGCAGCATGCGACGATCACGGTCAGGATGTCGACGAGCGAGAAGCTGTGCCACAGGCCCTCGACCACGGATTCGCTGAACGCGGAATAGACGACCATCAGGATCGAACCCCGGTCGACAGGCATCAGGATCTTCTTCTTGGCGCGGATCCAGTCGCCGATAAAGGGCTGCAGCAGCTGTCCGGCGACGAACGGCGCCAATAGCTGCAGCATGATCTGTTGCAGCACGCTCCAGGAAAATCCGCCATGGCCGCCGACCGAGAACAGGACGCCGACCAGGAGCGGCGTCAGGAACATGCCGAAAATATTGGAAGCGGAGGCGGCGCAGATCGCCGCCGGCACGTTGCCGCCGGCAATCGACGTAAAGGCGATCGAGGATTGCACCGTCGACGGCAGGACGCAGAGATAGAGAATGCCGGTATAGAGGGCCGGGGAGAGCAGGCTCGGTACAGCCAGGCCGATCGCCAGCCCCAGCAGCGGAAAGATCGCGAAGGTGGTGAGAAGAATGACGAGATGCAGGCGCCAGTGCAGCATGCCGGCAATCACGACGTCACGCGAAAGCCGCGCGCCGTGCAGGAAGAACAACAGGCCAATGGCGACGTTCGTGGCGGTGCTGAAGCGCGCGGCGGAGACGCCCTGAACCGGCAGGATCGACGCGGCGATCACCGTGAGCACGAGCAGAATGGTAAAGGTGTCGGGCAAGAAACGGCGCATACCTGCAATCCAAACCTGATTGGAACCGTAGCTTCATCGCGCCACGCGGCGCAAGGCTCTGTGGTGCGCGTTTAAGACATCGAGGCAGGCGCCGTTGCCGCCTGCCTCAATGCCGGTGTCAGGCGCCGAGGCAGCCGACGAAACCGTCGACGTCGGCTTGCGTCGTGGCAAAGCTGGTGACGAGCCGGATCAGGGTCTCGTCCTTGGCGACGAGTTCGGGATGGGCGACGGGGACCGGCCACTCGTAGAACTTCGCGCCCTTTTCCTCAGCCTTTTTCGCCGCGCTCTTGGCGACCACCGCAAAGACTTCGTTCGACGCCGTCTCCCAGGCAAGCCGTGCGCCGGCGGCGGCTTCGATGCCGCTCCGCAGTCGGTCGGCCATGCCGTTGGCATGACGTGCGAGATCGAGCCAGAGATTGCCTTCGAGATAGCCGTCGAACTGCGCGGCAATAAAGCGCGACTTCGAAAAGAGCTGAGCGGCGCGCTTGCGGATGAAGGGGATTTCCTTCGCCTGCTCGGGATCGAAGAAGACGATCGCCTCGGCGCACCAGCAGCCGTTCTTCGTGCCGCCGAAGGAGAGGATATCGACGCCGCGCTTCCAGGTCATTTCCGCAGGCGACGCGTCAAGTGCTGCAAGCGCGTTTGCGAAACGCGCCCCGTCCATGTGCAGCGGCATGCCGCGTTCTCCAGCGATTGCGGAGATCGCGTCGATCTCGGCGAGCGAATAGACGGTGCCGATCTCGGTTGCCTGCGTGATGGTCACCGCGGTCGCGCGCCCGTGGTGTACCGCGTCCTCCGGAAAGCCCGCGACCTTTGCCGAAAGCTTGTCCGCGTCGATCTTGCCGGCCTCGCCGGGAACGGCGACCAGGCGGGCGCCGCTGAAGAAATCCGGCGCTCCGCACTCGTCTTCGATCACATGCGCTTCGGAATGGCAGAAGGTGATGCCGCCGGGACGTTGGACGCTGGCAAGCGCCAGCGAGTTGGCGGCCGTGCCTGTCGCGACGAAGAAGACCGCGACGTCGCGTTCGAAGATCTCGGCAAAGCGCGCCTCGACCTTGCGGTCCAGCTCGCTCGTACCGTAGGCAGAGGCGAAGCCGCTGGATTCGGTGAGAAGGCGTTCGGCGATTTTGTGGTGGGCGCCAGCCCAGTTGTCGGAGGCGAAGAACATGGGGTTACCGCTTGCAATATCGTGGTTTCGGGAGGATCGGCGGGGACAGTAAGCAATTGCAGCCGAGGATCAACCCTTACCTTTTCCGGCGTTTTGCCGGGAGACCATAACGCAATCAACGGATAAAACTTCCAATCTAAAGGAAATTTTATTTCGCCAATTTTGACGGCCCGGCAATCTTCCGTCGAAAAACGCATTTATCGCTCTTGCCTAGCCAGCGCCTTTCTGGCATAGAACGATTGAATTAGGACAGTGTTGCTGTCCTATTTTGGCCGCAAGGCCGAAGAGGCGCGAAAATTCTGGCGATGCCGGGATTCCGGGCTATAGTTCATGAGGCTGCCGCAGGTAGCCTTGCGGGCGACAGCTGGCGCGGAAAGCAGACGGCAAGCTACTTGGCGAGCGGCCGTATGTGGCCTGATCTTCACAATGCAACAGTAGTGTCGCACGCAATCTTTTTGGGCTGGTGCGGACGAAGGGTCGCCCGCGGTGCGGGCTTGCTAGGAGAGAAACGATGACGAAGAACACGCCATCCACGATGCTTGGACAGACTGCAGCCGCAACGGCCGCGACGTCCAAACGCGCCTCCGGCTTGCCGAAGAAACAGGGCCTCTACGATCCGCGCAACGAGCACGACGCTTGCGGCGTCGGCTTCGTCGCGCACATGAAGGGTGTAAAGTCGCATCAGATCGTCAAGGACGGCCTGTTCATCCTTGAAAACCTGACGCATCGCGGCGCCGTGGGCGCCGACCCGCTGATGGGCGACGGTGCCGGCATCCTCGTGCAGATCCCCGACCGCTTCTTCCGTGAAGAGATGGCGGCCCAGGGCGTTACCCTGCCGCCCGTCGGCCAGTATGGCGTCGGCCATTTCTTCATGCCGCGCGACGAGACGCTGATCGCCCATTTGAAGGCCGTCATCGAGGACGTGACGGCTGCCGAAGGCCAGACCTTCCTCGGCTTTCGCGACGTTCCGGTCGACAATTCCTCGCTCTCCAAGGCGCCGGATATTGCCGCGACCGAGCCCTATCAGGTTCAGGTGTTCATCGGCGCCGGCCGCGATGCCGCGACCCATGACGAATTCGAGCGCCGGCTGTTCACGCTGCGCAAGGTGATCTCCAACCGCATCTACGACGAATACGAAGGCGAAGAGAGCGGCTTTTATCCGGTGTCGCTGTCGAGCTCGACCGTGGTCTACAAGGGCATGTTCCTCGCTTACCAGGTCGGCGCCTACTATAGGGACCTTTTGGATCCGCGCTTCGAATCGGCGGTCGCGCTCGTGCATCAGCGCTTCTCGACCAACACCTTTCCGTCCTGGAAGCTGGCGCATCCCTACCGCATGGTGGCGCACAACGGCGAGATCAACACGCTGCGCGGCAACGTCAACTGGATGGCGGCGCGTCAGGCATCGGTTTCCTCGCCGCTCTTCGGCAGCGACATCTCCAAGCTCTGGCCGATCTCCTATGAGGGCCAGTCGGATACGGCCTGCTTCGACAACGCTCTCGAGTTCCTCATCCGCGGCGGCTATTCGATGGCGCATGCGGTCATGATGCTGATCCCGGAAGCCTGGGCGGGCAACCAGTCCATGGCGGCCGACCGCAAGGCTTTCTACGAATACCACGCGGCGCTGATGGAGCCGTGGGACGGTCCGGCGGCGGTCGCCTTCACCGACGGCAAGCAGGTCGGCGCGACGCTCGACCGCAACGGCCTGCGTCCGGCCCGATATCTCGTCACCAGCGACGACCGCATCATCCTCGCCTCGGAAGCGGGCACGCTGCCGGTTGCCGAGGAAGAGATCGTCCGCAAGTGGCGCCTGCAGCCCGGCAAGATGCTGCTGATCGACATGGAAAAGGGCCGCATCGTCTCCGACGACGAGGTGAAGTCCGAGCTCGCCGCCAAGCATCCCTACCGCAAGTGGCTGGACCGCACCCAGCTGATCCTCGAGGATCTGAAGCCCGTCGAGCCGCGCGCGCTGCGCCGTGACGTGTCGCTGCTCGATCGCCAGCAGGCCTTCGGCTATACGCTGGAAGACACCAAGATCCTGATGTCGCCGATGGCGACGACGGGCCAGGAAGCGATCGGTTCGATGGGAACCGACACGCCGATTTCGGCGATGTCGGAAAAGCCGAAGCTGCTCTACACCTATTTCAAGCAGAACTTCGCGCAAGTCACCAACCCGCCGATCGATCCGATCCGCGAAGAGCTGGTGATGAGCCTCGTCTCCTTCATCGGCCCGCGCCCGAACATTCTCGATCATGAAGGCATGGCGAACGCCAAGCGCCTCGAAGTGCGCCAGCCGATCCTGACCAATGGCGATCTCGAAAAGATCCGTTCCATCGGCCATACGGAAGACCGCTTCGACACCAAGACGCTCGACTTCACCTATGACGTCGAACGCGGCGCCGAAGGCATGCCCGAGATGCTGGACCGTCTTTGCGAACGCGCCGAAGCGGCGGTGCGCGGCGGCTACAACATCATCGTGCTTTCCGACCGCCAGATCGGGCCGGACCGTATCGCGATCCCGGCGCTGCTCGCCACCGCGGCGGTTCACCATCACCTGATCCGCAAGGGCTTGCGCACCTCGGTCGGCCTCGTCGTCGAAACCGGCGAGCCGCGCGAAGTGCACCATTTCTGCCTGCTCGCCGGCTATGGCGCGGAAGCGATCAACCCTTATCTCGCCTTCGACACGCTGCTGGACATGCATGCCCGCGGCGAGTTCCCGAAGGAGGTCGACGCCTATGAGGTGGTCAGCCGCTACATCAAGGCAGTGGGCAAGGGCATTCTCAAGGTCATGTCCAAGATGGGCATTTCGACCTACCAGTCCTACTGCGGCGCGCAGATCTTCGACGCCATCGGCCTGAAGTCGGACCTCGTCGACAAGTATTTCTTCGGCACCGCGACGATGATCGAAGGCATCGGCCTCGAAGCCATCGCCGAGGAAACTGTCGCCCGCCACGATGCGGCCTTCGGCAAGGATCCGATCCTTGCGACAACGCTCGACATCGGCGGCGAGTACGCCTACCGCATGCGCGGCGAAAGCCATGCCTGGACGCCGGACGCCGTCGCCGCCCTGCAGCACGCCGTGCGCGGCAACGCCGAGGATCGCTACCGCGAATTTGCCGAGCTGGTGAATGAATCGGCGCTCCGGATGAACACCATCCGCGGCCTGTTCAAGATCAAGTCCGCACAAGAGATCGGCCGCGCGCCGGTGGCGCTCGACGAGGTGGAATCGGCTGTCGACATCGTCAAGCGCTTCTCGACGGGCGCCATGTCCTTCGGCTCGATCTCCAGGGAAGCGCACACCACGCTCGCCAGGGCCATGAACCGCATCGGCGGCAAGTCGAACACCGGCGAGGGCGGCGAAGAGGCGGATCGCTACCTGCCGCTGGCGGATGGCTCAGCGAACCCGGAGCGTTCCGCGATCAAGCAGATCGCGTCCGGCCGCTTCGGCGTCACGACAGAATACCTTGTCAACGCCGACGTCCTGCAAATCAAGGTCGCACAGGGCGCCAAGCCCGGCGAGGGCGGTCAGTTGCCCGGCCACAAGGTCGATGCCACGGTTGCCAAGACCCGCCATTCGACGCCG
Source organism: Rhizobium sp. RAF56 (assembly GCF_052113965.1). Lineage (NCBI taxonomy): Bacteria > Pseudomonadati > Pseudomonadota > Alphaproteobacteria > Hyphomicrobiales > Rhizobiaceae > Rhizobium > Rhizobium sp. RAF56. The sequence continues at coordinate 3,459 of NZ_JBFRDU010000004.1, read as the reverse complement.
GGCGTCGGCCTGATCTCGCCGCCGCCGCACCACGACATCTATTCGATCGAGGATCTGGCACAGCTGATCTTCGACCTGAAGAACGTCAACCCGACGTCGGATGTCTCGGTCAAGCTGGTCTCGGAAGTCGGGGTGGGCACGGTTGCCGCGGGCGTTGCCAAGGCGCGTGCCGATCACATCACCGTTGCCGGCTTCGACGGCGGCACCGGCGCTTCGCCGCTGACCTCGCTGAAGCATGCCGGCAGCCCTTGGGAAATCGGCCTTGCCGAAACCCAGCAGACGCTGGTGCTGAACGGCCTGCGCTCACGCGTGGCGCTGCAGGTGGACGGCGGCCTGAAGACCGGCCGCGACGTCATCATCGGCGCGCTCCTCGGCGCCGACGAGTTCGGCTTTGCGACCGCACCGCTGATCGCGGCCGGCTGCATCATGATGCGCAAATGCCACCTCAACACCTGTCCGGTCGGCGTGGCCACCCAGGACCCGGTGCTGCGCAAGCGCTTCAAGGGGACGCCTGAACACGTCGTCAACTACTTCTTCTTCGTTGCCGAAGAAGTCCGCGAAATCCTTGCCTCTCTCGGCTTCACCAGGCTCGACGACGTCATCGGCGCGTCCGAACTGCTCGAAAAGGACGAGATGCTGGCGCATTGGAAGGCGAAGGGGCTGGATTTCAGCCGCATCTTCCACAAGGTCGAGGCGGCGAAGTCGGAGACCTACTGGACCATGCGCCAGAAGCATCCGATCGACGACGTTCTCGATCGCAGGATGATCGAGAAGGCCGAAGCGGCGCTTGTCTCCAAGGAGCCGGTGAGCTTCGAAGTCGGCATCAAGAACGTCGATCGTTCGGCGGGCGCGATGCTTTCGGGCGAAGTCGCCAAGCGTTACGGCCATCGCGGCCTGAAGGACGATACGATCAACGTCACCCTCAGGGGGACGGCCGGCCAGTCCTTCGGCGCATTCCTGGCGCGCGGCATCACCTTCAACCTGATCGGCGACGGCAACGACTATGTCGGCAAGGGGCTTTCCGGCGGCCGCATCGTCATTCGTCCGCCCGAGAACTCGAAGATCAAGGCGGAGCATTCGATCATCGTCGGCAACACGGTGCTTTACGGCGCGACCGAAGGCGAATGCTATTTCCGCGGCATTGCCGGCGAGCGCTTCGCCGTGCGCAACTCCGGCGCGGTCGCGGTCGTTGAAGGCGTGGGCGACCACGGCTGCGAATACATGACCGGCGGTGTCGTGGTCGTGCTCGGCGAGACCGGGCGCAACTTCGCGGCCGGCATGTCCGGCGGCGTCGCCTACGTTCTTGACGAAGGCGGCGATTTCGCCAAGCGCTGCAACATGGCGATGGTCGAACTCGAGCCGGTTCCGGAAGAGGACGATCTCCTCGAAAAGCTGCATCATCACGGCGGCGACCTCATGCACATGGGGCGTGTGGACGTCTCCGAGGACATGACGCGTCATGACGAGGAGCGCCTATACCAGCTCATCTCCAATCACCTGCACTACACCGGTTCGACCCGCGCCAAGGAAATCCTCGACCGCTGGGCCGAATACCGCCCGAAATTCCGCAAGATCATGCCGGTCGAATACCGTCGTGCGCTTGAGGAAATGGAGCGCGGCCGGATGGGCATCGCGGCGGAGTAGGACAGCAACGGCACCTCATGCTATTGGGTGAGAACTAATGACGGAGGTGCTGATGGGACCGATATCGCGCAGCGTCAAAAGCAAGATCATCCGAAACAAATGACGATTAAGTGCTGGCTGCACGATGAAGAGGCGGTCATGAAGGTACAGGCAAGGGAAGACGACATGGGTAAGGTCACTGGATTTTTGGAAATCGATCGGCAGGTGGCGAAGTATCAGCCGGCCTCCGACCGCATTCGTCATTTCCGCGAATTCACGATTCCCATGTCGGATCAAGAGGTTCAGAAACAGGCAGCGCGCTGCATGGACTGTGGCATCCCCTATTGCCACGGCCCGACCGGCTGTCCGGTTCACAACCAGATCCCGGACTGGAACGACCTCGTCTACAACAACAACTGGGAAGAGGCGATCCGCAACCTGCATTCGACCAACAACTTCCCGGAATTCACCGGCCGCGTCTGCCCGGCGCCCTGCGAAGAAGCCTGCACGCTCAACCTTGAGGACACGCCCGTCGCGATCAAGACGGTCGAGCAGGCGATCGCTGACAAGGCCTATGAGCTTGGCTTCATCCGCCCGCAGCCGGCAACCGTTCACACCGGCAAGAAGGTTGCGGTCATCGGTTCCGGTCCGGCTGGTCTCGCCGCCGCGCAGCAGCTCGGCCGCGCCGGTCACGACGTGCATCTCTACGAGCGTGAATCGAAGGCTGGCGGCCTTTTGCGCTATGGTATTCCCGACTTCAAGATGGAGAAGAACTTCATCGATCGTCGCGTCGAGCAGATGAAGGGGGAGGGCGTGACCTTCCATTATGGCGTCAACGTCGGCGTGGACGCGCCTGTCGAGACGCTACTCGCCGATCATGACGCCGTGCTCTACTGCGGCGGTTCGGAAACGCCTCGCGAGGCGGGCATACCCGGCACCGAGCTTTTCGGTGTGCATGACGCGATGCCCTACCTCGTGCAGCAGAACAAGCGCGTCGGCCGCGAAAACATCGACAGCGTCGGCTGGGCCGCCGATCCGATCCTCGCCGGCGCCAAGCATGTCGTCGTCGTCGGCGGGGGCGATACGGCATCCGACTGCGTCGGCACCGCCTTCCGCCAGGGTGCCGTAAGGGTCACCCAGCTCGACATTCGCCCGCAGCCGCCGGAGAAGGAAGACAAGCTCGCGGTCTGGCCCTTCTGGGCGACCAAGATGCGCACCTCCTCCAGCCAGGCCGAGGGGGCGGTACGCGAGTTCCAGGTGGCGACGCTCGAATTCGTCGGCGAGAACGGCGTCCTGACCGGGGTCAAGTGCTGCGAGGTCGACGAGCGCCGCAAGCCAATCGCGGGTACCGAGTTCGTCATCCGTGCCGACCTCGCCTTCATCGCCATCGGCTTCCGTGGTCCCTTCACCGACAGCGTGTTGAAGGAACTGGACGGCAAGCTGACGCTGAACACGGACCGCCGAGGTTCGACCAACGTCGTTGCTAACGAGAAGGACTACAAGACTTCCGTCGAAAAGCTATGGACGGCAGGCGACATCCGTCGCGGGCAGTCGCTGGTCGTCTGGGCGATCCGTGAAGGCCGCCAAGCAGCCCGCGCCATCGACGAGGCGCTGATGGGATCGACCCTGCTGCCGCGCTAGACCGTTTCCGCTTTGGTCTGAATCTGAGGTGATTCCCGAATCAGGGTGATTGTGATTCAAGATGCTGGCTGGATGGAGGCCAGTATCTATGACCCGACCTTTATCGAACGACCTTCGTGATCGCGTTGTCGCTGCTGTGTTGAGCGGCGACAGAAGCCGAGCCGTTGCGGCCCGCTTTGGTGTTGCGGTCTCTTC